>CAYGNV010000435.1:0-1511 GCA_964351355.1 uncultured Smithella sp. | reverse complement strand
CGGGAAGACTGGGAATTCGGCCCCTGGATCCAGGCTTTTTGCCAGCGCAAATATAATTCTGATTTCTCTGTGGAGATGAGCAGGTCCGTCCGGAAGTATCTTGAAGCATTTGGCATGCATTGATCGATTTAGGCTGCTGGAGTTGGCTTGAAACCCAACAGGGAGAACGCGTTAGGTTCAGAAAATAAGACATATGTCCCGCTTGTTTTATATCAGGATTTCTGGCCCTTTGTCCGCCCTCCCGAGCGAAATCCGGTCAAGTGCCCTTGGTCCATTCCGCCGAAGGTCTCCCAGTGAAGGGAGAATCGAACAATTAAGTCGATAAAAATACGTTGTCAATAGATTTTTATTGACTTAACTTTTTGAGTCTGTTACGGTAGGCACGCGGGGTGATAAAAATGAAACGAAGGATCGAAGCACAGCTCCTCTCCTGGAAAAACAAAGGCACCGGCCGAATGCCCCTGCTCATCAATGGAGCGCGTCAAGTCGGGAAGACATACACCCTCCGGCACTTCGGCGCGGAGCATTTTAAAAACGCCGTTTATGTGAATCTGGAAACCAACATGGCGATCGCATCGTATTTCAATGATGACATTGCACCTGGAAAAATTCTGCGTTACCTGGAATCCTCAGCGGGCGAGAAGATCATTCCCGGTGAGACGCTCGTCATCCTGGACGAGATACAATCCTGCGAACGGGCGTTGACTTCCCTGAAATATTTCTGCGAGGAGACACCGGAAATCCACATCGCCGCGGCAGGCAGCCTGCTGGGTGTGGCGGTCAACCGCAAGCATTACTCGTATCCCGTAGGCAAAGTGGAAACCATTCAGATGTATCCGTTTGATTTTGAGGAATACCTCCTCGCAAGGAGTGAGGAGCTGCTGTGCGGTGAAATTTGGGCATCCTTCAGATCCATGGAGCCATTGCCGGAAGCATTGCACTTGAAAGCGCAGGATCTTTTCCGCGAATACCTGATCATTGGGGGAATGCCGGCCTGTATCAACGCGTTTACAGCGGGCGGCAGTTTCATCGACGTCCCCATGGTTCAAAAAGGAATTCTGGATAACTACACTGCAGACATGGCAAAATACGCAAGCCCAAACGACAGCGTGAAAATACGCGCATGCTACAATTCGATCCCCGCGCAGCTTGCCAAAGACAACAAGAAGTTTCAGTATAAGGTCGTGCAAAAGGGCGGCAGCGCGTCCATCTTCGGCGCGTCCATCGAATGGCTGAACCTTGCTGGCGTGGTATTGAAATGCCAAAGGGTCGCTCAGGCCGTTGAGCCGATATCAGTGTACGCCGATCTATCCGCGTTCAAGCTCTATATGGGCGATGTGGGACTTCTGGCCATGAAGTCCGGGATCTCCCAGCAAACCATTCTTTCGGGTGAAGGCAATACATTTATGGGCGCGCTGACAGAAAACTATGTGGCGCAGCAGTTTGCCGTAAAGGGATATGATCTGTATTACTGGGAGAGCAGCAGCATTGCCGAGCTTGACTTTGTGCTG
>CAYGNV010000434.1:0-1526 GCA_964351355.1 uncultured Smithella sp. | reverse complement strand
TACATGAAGCAAATGGGCTATCTGAAATAATTTTATCAGGAGGAGGCATGCTTCCGACATTTCGGAAGTGATGTCTCCTCCGCTAGCTCTAGCTTTTTAGTTCTTCGAGGTAGCGTTTTTGATAAAATAAGGGAGATTTTCAATGCATGCACTTGTTCGGATACTCGAAAAAATAATTGATGTAACTGGCTTGGTCCTCATGTGGTTCCCGTGGATTCTGACCGTCATCATCGTATGGGAACTAATATTGAGGAACGTATTCAACCAACCCACCGTCTGGGCACACGAAATCAGCGTCATGTTCTTTGGTGTGCTCGCGATAACGTCTGGGGCTTATACGCTGAAGGAGAAGGCCCATGTGAACATGGATCTTTTCTATATTAATTTGTCGGAACGCGGTAAAGCGATCATGAACATCGTCATTTTTCCCGCGTTCTTCGTTTTTACCATCATTATCCTGTGGCTGGGATGGGAATTTGCGCTACGCGCAATCGCATTGAATGAGAGATCAATCAGCACGTGGTCGCCGATCATCTGGCCGGCCAAGCTCATGATACCCGTCGGAGCGTTTTTACTGCTCATGGAAGGGATCGCACTGCTTTTAAAGGATATCTTGATGCTCACCAGCAAAGAAAGGAAGGTGAGCTAATGGAACCTATGACCATTACTATCTTATTGACGGTGGCCATGATTGCCGGTCTGTGCTTGGGGCTTCCAATCGCATTCGTGCTGGGATCCATCGGTGTCGTGTTTACCTTTTTTCTGTGGCCCGAGGCGATGCCGATCATTCCCACACTGATCTTCGGGAAAGCCATGATGTCGTTCGGCCTTATGTCTATTCCGCTCTTTGTGCTCATGGGTTTCGTTCTTCAGTTCTCCGGCATCGCGGACAAGCTTTTCAACGCCTTTTATGTTTGGAGCGGTCGAGTGAACGGGGGACTGGCGGTTGCCGCCATCATCGTCTGCACGCTCTTTGCCGCAATGACCGGCATTGGCGGCGCAGGCACCATTACCATGGGCCTCATTGCCCTGCCCGCAATGCTTTCCAGGGGCTACGATAAGAAGATGGCCCTTGGCGGTATCGGCGCCGGCGGCGCTCTGGGTATTTTGATTCCCCCGAGCATCACGATGATCATCTACGGCATGATCTGCCAGGTTTCGATCGGGAGGCTTTTTGCAAGCGGTATATTGCCGGGGCTTCTGCTGTGCGTGCTGTACATCACTTATATTCTTATCGCCTGCAAGATAAAACCTTCACTAGGTCCCGGAATTCCCGCAGAAGAGTGTCTTTCCTTTAAGGAAAAGTTGAAAGCGACAAAGTCTGTTGTCGGTCCTTTGGCTCTTATATGCCTGGTTTTGGGCTCAATCTTTTCGGGTATTGCCACGCCGACTGAAGGCGCGGCGGTTGGGTGTGCAGGCAGTTTCATTTTAACGCTCATAACCGGAAAGTTTACCTGGAAAATGTTCAAGGACATTTCTCTGGGAACCCTGAAGCTGACCGGCATGGTGATGTGGATCGTCATCGG
>CAYGNV010000433.1:0-1539 GCA_964351355.1 uncultured Smithella sp. | reverse complement strand
AACCCCGGCTTGCCGTCAGTCAATCGGCGCTGGTCAGTATCAAAGAAAAAATCATCGTTTATCTGATTTCAGATAACAAAGTGCGTGAGACAGCCATATCGATCGGCGGCAAATGGGGAGATATGCAGGAGGTCACGGCAGGCCTGAAACCCGGCGACCGCGTGGCGCTCAAACCCAAAGGGCTGAAAGATGGGGCGAAGATCAAGGTGGCGGAGAGGTAAGGGCTCGTGAAGCTCGAAGCGTGAAGCGAAAAAAAACGAGACACGAACGACGAGATACGCTTCACGCTTCACGAAATACGAAATACGAGAAACCGATGATGACTGAACAAAAAAAACCGATTGTTGAAATTAAAAATGTTTACAAATGCTATCACCGGGAAAGCCTGGTGGTGCCGGTGTTGTATGATATTACCTTCGATATCGCCGAAGGGGAATTTCTGGCGCTGATGGGGCCGTCCGGCTCCGGCAAGACAACGCTTTTAAATCTGATCGCGGGCATCGACAAAGTGGATGAAGGCAGCATCCATGTCGGTGGTGTCGATATCACCACGCTTTCGGAAACGGAACTGGCGGCCTGGCGCGCCAATTCAGTGGGATTCATTTTCCAATTCTATAATCTGATTCCCGTGCTTAAAGCTGTGGAAAATGTCGAGCTGCCGCTGCATCTGACCACGCTGTCTAAAAGCAAAAGACGCGAACATGCCGAAATGGCGCTTTCGCTGGTCGGCCTTGCCCATCGGATGGATCACTATCCCGGTGAAATGTCCGGCGGCGAGCAGCAGCGCGTGGCCATTGCCCGCGCCATTGTCACCGACCCGACCATTCTGGTGGCCGACGAACCGACGGGTGATCTGGATCGCGTCTCCGCCGAAGAGATTCTCTCCATGATGGAGCGGCTCAACCGCGATATGGGCAAGACAATCATCATGGTCACGCATGATCCGCGCGCGGCTTCCCGCGCCTCCGTGATGCGCCATCTGGATAAGGGGTATCTCAACCATGATGCTGCTCAAAATCCTCTTTAGAAATGCCTTTCATAACAAGCTTAGGAGTTCGCTCACTATTCTGGGCATTGCCGTGGCCATCCTGGCCTTCGGTCTTTTGCGCACCGTGATCAGTTCCTTTTACGCGGGTGTGGAAGCGGCTTCCGCCTCGCGCCTGGTCACGCGCAACGCCATTTCCATTATCTTTCCGTTGCCCATTTCTTACACGGAAAAAATCCGGCAGGTGGAAGGCGTCAAGATGGTTTCCTACGGCAACTGGTTTGGCGGCATTTATATTAATGAAAAAAACTTTTTCCCGAATTTCTGTGTAGAGCCTCGCACCTATTTTGCTCTGTATCCTGAATTTATTCTGGAAGAAAGACAGAAAAAAGCATTTCTGGCCGACCGCAAGGGCGCTGTGGCAGGCCAAAAGCTTGCGGCCAAATTCGGCTGGAAAATCGGGGATACGATCACGCTCAAAGGAACCATCTATCCGGGTAACTGGGATTTTGTTTTGCGGGCGATTTATACAGGCCGCGATAAAACTGTTGATC
>CAYGNV010000432.1:0-1589 GCA_964351355.1 uncultured Smithella sp. | reverse complement strand
TGTTTCGGAAAAAGATAACCCAAAAATTGGGCATCTCCGGGCTCAAGTTAACCCATAAACTCTGCATCCGCCGCTCTTTGAAAAACAGGGGTTTTTAGCGATTCCCTTTATATTTTAGTCCTTTTGTGCTCCTCCTTAATATTGAACACACAGGTGGTCTGGGTGATAACCGACGGCTTGCATGTCGTTTTTAAACACACAGAAAGCCGTGAGGCATCAATCATCCACAAATTGTTTGATGGATATTCTCCTGCTACTTGGCATAACGCAGTTGGATGAACCACAAAACCCCAATCGATCCGGTTATCCCCGACGTCATAACCGCTATTAATGAAGGAATCCTCAGGTACTATCAGAATAATTTTTTTGCGGCGGCTTCCATGGCGTTCTTTAACTGCGCGCCGTCGCCCGCCTTAACCAGGCCGCGAATATCCAGGACAACCCGTTCGTAAATCCGAAGCACCTCGTCCATATCGGGATTTCCGGCGATAATGTCGGCGTAGAGATCAGGTGTTTCGGTGAATATCTTTTTAACAATGTCCATTTTGGTTTTGAAGATCGGTGTCGAAAATAAATTCACTTCCGCAAGCGGAATTCCGGTTTCGGCAATCGCCATGCCCAGCGCGATGGTGCTGAGATGGTTGAGGACCTGCACAATGGCCATCATCCGGTCGTGCTCAGCGGGAGTTCTTTCCAAAACATGATAGCCGGTTTTTTCAAAGATGGCCTTTATCCACGCATGCCAGTCGTCACCCCGTCCCCGGCATAAAACAATATTGTGACCAGCAGGCTCTGTGATAGACGGACCGAACAACGGATGGCAGCCGACCACCTCGGCTTCGGAATGCGCCAGCATCAAGGCCACCGGCTCTTTTTTCAGCGAGGTCAAATCCATCAGCGCCTGGCCTTTTTTCACAAGCGGACCAACCTGGGCAATCACGCCGGCCGTCGCCGCAATCGGCACGGATACGACAACCACATCGCCGATTTGAGCAACGTCCGTAGCGGTCATCTCCGTCTTTCTACCGGTGACATGAACGATACAGCCCTCGGAAACCAGCAGATCGGCCAGCCAGCGCCCCATACCGTTTGTGCCGCCAATAATGCCTACGGTAATATTTTTCATCTGCCTCCCGCCTTTAACCTAAGCCAGTGGTCAGCCAGCGTAAGACAAACCATGGCCTCACAAACCGGCACAATCCGCGGAATAACGCAAATATCATGACGGCCTTGTATTTCTATCGAACGCCGGTTTCCTTCGATGTCCATCGTCTGCTGCGTAAGCGCAATCGAAGGAATCGGTTTGCAATGAACCCGGACAAGAATGTCTTGCCCTGTGGTAATGCCGGCCAGAATGCCTCCGGCGGAATTCTTGCTAAAACCGGCAACATCCATCGGGTCGTTGACCTGGGAACCTTTTTTCCCGGCCACCGCGCAACCATCGCCGATTTCCACAGCCTTCACCGTTCCAAGGCTCATTAGGGCTTTTGCTAAATCTGCATCCATCTTATCGAACACCGGCTCGCCCAAACCGGCAGGACACCCCCGCACGATAATTTCCACCACGCCGCCCAGCGTATCGCCTTCCT
>CAYGNV010000431.1:0-1595 GCA_964351355.1 uncultured Smithella sp. | reverse complement strand
AGCCATAGCCATAAAGCATCTGCGCACGGAAAGGGAACAGCGAGAGCTTAGGTGGCAGGAGGAAAGGCGTCAGTGGGAAGAATCGGAGAGAATTAGGCGGGAGGAAGAGGAAAAACTGAAAGATCTGGACAGAGAGGTTGCGTCTTGGCAGCGAAGCCAGCAGATCCGTTCATATATTGGGGCCGTAAAGAAATGGGGGATTCAGAAATACGGAGAAATAAAACCGGACAGCAATCTCCAGCAATGGCTTACGTGGGCCACTAAACAGGCAGACCGTCTTGACCCATTGGTCGAGTGATCTGTCTCAGAGAGTGATTCATTTCCCGCCGCTCCCATTAGAATCCAACAAAGTCCAAAGAACTACAAAGCCCGTTAGTAATAGCGGGTTTTTTGTTGTCAATTGAACCTTGTTTTGTATTTAAACATTTTACAAGGCGCGTCTAGTAAAAATAGTAGACTTGTCTAGTAAAATATGTATAATGTATCCATGGCTAAATTATATGAACGATCATTTGTGGCGCAACTGGAGCAGCGTCTTTCGGTTGGCCGGCCGCTTATTCAAGTGCTGGTTGGCCCGCGTCAAGTTGGGAAAACAACCGGGGTTAAGCAGCTTCTGGCACGGTATCCTGATGCTACCCATTATGCAAATGCCGACGATATTTTAACGACGGATCGCACCTGGCTTATGGAACAGTGGCAGAAAGCGTCACTTTCCGGAAAAAAGACGCTACTGGTGATTGACGAAATTCAGAAAGTTCAAAACTGGTCGGAAACAATAAAATCTTTATGGGATAAGGCGCCCAAAGCTTTGCGGGTCATTCTTTTGGGGTCCAGTTCATTGCAATTGCAGAAAGGGCTTTCGGAGAGTCTTGCAGGGCGTTTTGAGTTAATTAAAACCCATCAGTGGACATATGAAGAGCTGAAGCGTGCTTTTAAATACGACCTGGATCGTTATTTAACCTATGGCGGTTATCCGGGGGCTGTTGTCTTTGAGGGCGATTTCGACCGATGGTATGCCTACTTGAAAGAATCTATCATTGAGGCGGTGGTCGGCAGGGATATTCTGCTTAATCATAAGGTTGGTAATCCTGCTCTGTTTCGCCAGGCATTCGAGATATTGTGCCGTTACCCGGCTCAGGAGATCAGCTACACCAAACTGCTGGGGCAGCTTCAGGACAAGGGGAATACCGATTTGGTTAAATATTATATCGAGCTTTATTCCGGAGCGTTTCTGGTTCATCCGCTGGAAAAATATTCAACGAAAAGTCATCTGATGCGGGGATCAAGTCCCAAAATACTGATTTCCTGTCCTGCCTTATATACGATGCATGAAGGTCCGCACGTGCTTAACGATCCGGAAAAACGGGGACGAATATTCGAGGCAGCGGTAGGAGGCCAACTTCTTCAACTGCCCGGCAATCTTTATTATTGGAGAGAGAAGCAGAACGAGGTTGACTTTGTCTATAGCTATCAGGGACAGCTTTATGCCGTCGAGGTCAAATCCGGCCGTCGGAAATTATCCCGGGGCTTCAATGTCTTTATGAAAAAGTATCCGAAAGCTTGTCCCGTCATCATCACGCCGGACAATTTTGCCG
>CAYGNV010000430.1:0-1646 GCA_964351355.1 uncultured Smithella sp. | reverse complement strand
TAAATATAATAGATGCCTTTTTCGTCCGCCGGACAGACAAACGACACGGCATAATCCGCGTCATCCTTGCTCATGGCAATGGTCGGCATGACTAAAATCCAATGGGAATTTACCGCGCCGGTCTGATGCGCTTTCGCGCCGCGGACAACGATCCCTTTATCATTTTTTTCCACAACATGGACAAACATGTCCGGATCGGCCTGCTGATGAGGGGCCAGACCGCGGTCTCCCTTGACGTCTGTCATCGCGCCATCCACGGTCAGATCTTCTTCCTGAACCATTTTCAGGAATTTGATAAACCGTTCGTGATATTTGGTGCCGAGTTTCTGATCCATTTCATAGGTGGTGCTGTCCACGGCGTTCATGGCATCCATACCCACGCAGCGCTGAAAGCAGGACGCCGTCTGCTGGCCTAAAAGACGCTGCATTTTGACCTTTTTCATCAGATCATCCGTGCTCTGGTGCAAATGCGTAAAACGGTTTACTTTCTGACCGGTCACGTGAGACTTGGCTGTCATCAGCTCCTCGTATTCCGGCTTTTGCGCCAGCTCATAGGTCATTTTGACGGAATTCATCGAGGGGCGAATGATGGGATTGTCCACCCAGTTTTTCACCAGTTCTCCCATCAGATAAATTTTAAAATTCATTTTGCGCAGACTGTCTTCGTACTGTTCTGGCGTTTTAAGGGCCATGTTGTTTCCTCCTGATTATATTTAGAGCGCTTCCACAATAAATGCGTGACCGGGACCACCGCTGGCGCACAGAGATGCGCAGCCAAATTTTTTGCCGCGACGTTTGAGCTCATTAATCATGGTGATGATCAACCTGGCGCCCGTCGCGCCGACCGGGTGTCCCATGCTGATGCCGGAACCGACGGCGTTGATTTTGTCCAGACTAATCTTCAACTCACGATTGCAGCCGATAACCTGCGCGGCAAAGGCTTCATTGAATTCAAAATAATCAATATCTTCCAGCTTCATTTTAGCGAATTTCAATGCGTTATGAACAGCCGGAACAACGCCCATACCCATGATGCGGGGCTCGACGGAGCCGGGAGCGGAAGCAATGACCCGGGCGATAGGTTGCACACCCAGTTCTTTTGCCTTTTCGGCGGCCATCATGATCATGCAGGAACCCGCATCGTTCAAACCGGAGGCGTTTCCTGCCGTGACAGTGCCGTCTTTCTTAAAAACTGGTTTGAGTTTGCTTAATGATTCCATGGATGTGTCGGCTCTGGGATGTTCATCCCTGTCAATGATAGCCGGACCTTTTTTGGTTTTGACTTCCACCGGCACAATTTCATCTTTGAACCAGCCATTTTTTATGGCTTCGCAGGCTCTCTGGTGGCTCATCAGCGCCCATTCATCCTGCTCCTGGCGGGAAATTTTGTAAAAGTCTGCAATATTATCCGCCGTAATACCCATATGATAACCCAGAAGTGCATCCACCAGACCGCCGATCATCAGGCTGTCCTGAATCTTTTCACCATCACTCAACCGGTAGCCTTTGCGGGCGCCAAAGAGCAGATAGGGGGCGTTGCTCATGCTTTCAATGCCGACCACAGCGCCGATGTCAATCTTGCCCAGCATAATTTCCTGTGAAAGTAATTCGGAGGCGCGCATGGAAGAGGGACACTGCTGATGAAC
>CAYGNV010000429.1:0-1661 GCA_964351355.1 uncultured Smithella sp. | reverse complement strand
AAACCGGCATCCTGATGCGTTATGGTTTTGACAAGGAAAGAAAAGGCGTTTTCAAGGTCCGCCAGTTTGAAGAGGAGTTTGCCAAATACTGCGGCGTTAAATTCGCGCTGGGTGTCACCTCCGGCTCGTCGGCCTTGAAAGTCGCGCTCACCGCCATGGACATTGGTCCCGGCGATGAAGTGCTGGTTCCGGCTTTTACGTTTTTGGCTACTTACGAAGCGGTGCTGGAAGTCGGTGCGATTCCCGTGATGGTGGATATCGATGACACGCTCAATTTCGATCCCAATGAAATTGAAAAGAAAATGACCAAGTACACCAAAGCCGTAATTCCGGTGCATATGTGCGGCTCGTCTGCCAGAATAGATAAAATTATCAAAATTGCCCGTAAGAATAAATTGATGGTTCTGGAAGATAACGCTCAGGGTTTGGGCGCGAGTTTCAAAGGCAAGAAACTGGGCGGGTTCGGCGATATGGGCATTTGCAGTTTTGACTATTATAAAACCGTCACCACCGGCGAAGGCGGCATGGTCATCTCCAACAAGAAAAACCTCTATCTGAGGTCGGAATGGTATTCCGATCACGGTCACGACCACAACCCCAAAGTTAGCCGCGCACTGGAAGGCCGGACCATCCTCGGTTTCAATTATCGCATGAATGAACTGCAGGGCGCTTTGGGCCTGGCGCAGTTGCGCAAACTTGATTACATCATTGCCGAGCAGAAGAAAAACAAAAAGATCGTAAAAGACGCTCTCGCGCAGGTGGCGGGTGTAAAATTCCGCACGCTGCCGGATCCGGAAGGCGATTCTGCAACCTTTTTAGCATTTAATCTGCCGGAAGAAAAAGCGGCGCTCAAATTCCAGAAGCTTTTATCCGCCGGAGGCCTCGACACCACCTGCTACAAAAACAACCTGTGGCATTATGTTCCCAACTGGGAGCACTTTCTGGCCTTTTCCACAGCAAGCTCCAAGAAGTATCCGTTCAAGGATAAGGCCAACAAGGGCAAGGTCAAATATTCCCGCAAGAGCATTCCCTTTGCGGAGGATATCTTAAGCCGCACGCTGGTGATGGGCATTTCCGTAAAGATGAGCCCCGAAAGATTGGACACGATCCAAAAGGCAATTGAGAGCGCTGCAAATAATATGTAACCGTCACCGCGGATTATTTTATGAATGAAGGAAATGTGTAAATACGAAACCATCAGATCATGAAATCCAAATAACCGTTGAGAAAATACCAGACGAACCCACTGTTTCCTTTTCGCATCTTTCCTCATGTCTGGTTTCTGAAGATATATTGAATGACGAACAAAGCACAGTCTATGGCTTTCCCGCCCCGCAGGAGGAGGACCTGTATGAAACGGGTTATCTGTTAAAAGTCTTTCTGAAGTGTTAAGACCGCTTGCCGGATTGGCGGGCAGGAATCCGATCTCTTCGGGCAAGGAGTGTGCTCGAAGGCATCCAGGGAATGGTTGCAAACCATTCCCTACAACGTGCGCCTCACCTTGAACCATTTGCTCTTTAAAATCATTTATGATACACGACCGCCAAGTCCAAAGCTTTTGTCTGAAAGAAGGCTCGCGTGTCTCGAAGAACAGGAATTGTTAAAGATAGCCGTTACTTGCAGCATACCGCCGGATCGTCGCATCCGGAAAGTCCCGAGCG
>CAYGNV010000428.1:0-1676 GCA_964351355.1 uncultured Smithella sp. | reverse complement strand
GAATTTCGATTTCGCGCGGATAGATGTTCTCGCCGCCCCGGTTGATCATTTCCTTGATGCGTCCGGAAATATAGACATAGCCCATTTCATCCATGTGCCCCATATCGCCGGTATGCAGCCAGCCGTCTTTGAGGCTCTCGGCGGTGGCTTCAGGCTTGTTGAGATAACCGATCATGACCGCGTCGCCTTTCACGCAGATCTCGCCGCGCTCGCCGTAAGGCAGAATATTATTGCGGTCGTCCATGATTTCAACGTCCAGCCCGGGAAAGGCCATGCCGATGGAACCAATGTTTTCCGGAATGCCCGACGATGTTGTGGAAACACCGGTTGCTTCCGTGAGCCCGTAGCCATCCACAACCTCAACGCCGAATTTTTCTTTGAAGCCGCGGATCAATTCAACCGGCATGGGGGCTGCGCCGGTAAAGGCCATCCGCAGTTTCAGCTGATTGAAATCGATCGTCTTGGGATCGACAGCGTTATAGATGTAAGAATACATCGCGGGCACTCCCTGCACAGTGGTCACACCGTAACGCAACAACGCCGGCCAGAAATCCTTGGGAGAAAAGGACTTGCGGATGCAGATCGTCAATCCCAGATAGATGGATGGATACGTCCAGACACAAAGCGGGTTGACGTGGAACATGGGCAGAATGATCATGAAGACGTCGCCCGGCCTGCTGGTGCCGAAAGCCGCTTTGCCCTTGCAGATGGCCAGCTCGTTGCGGTTGGAAAGCAATATGCCCTTGGGCATGCCGGTCGTGCCGGAGGAATATAAGAGCATCACCGGATCGTCGAGAGATTGAACCACCAGACATTCATCGGCAGGGTATTGGCTGAGAATATTCTTAAGCGTGGTTTCGGCAATCCTGGCCGTGTGTTCAACATCGGTCACCACTTCCACGACAACGGGTTTGTGCGCGGACATCTGCCACCCTTTGGCAAATTCTTCCATGTAGTCGCTGCCGACAAACGCCACCTTCGGCCGGGAATCTTCCAGCACATAGGCAAGTTCCGGACCTTTGAGCATGTAATTGACCGCGCCGGCTATGGCGCCGAGCTTTTGCGCTCCGAACATTGTGTAATAAACTTCGGGCGCGTTCAAAATCATGACGGACACGGTATCGCCTTTTTGAACGCCTTTTTCCTTCAAATAATGAGCAACCGAATTGGCTCGGTCATTGACCTGCCCATAGCTTGCGACATCGTCATAATAATAGACCAGCGGATCATCCGGATTCTCCCGGACGCGCGCCAAGAACATCTCGGATATGCTGTCAAATTCGATTTTTCTTCCCTTAAGGGCGGCTATGTTTTCCAGCGAAACATACGCTCGTTGATAGCGCTTGCTTTTGTCAATCATCTTTCCCCTCCTTCATCTTTTCTCTCCTTGCGCTTATGCGCTTTTTTCTCCTGACGCTGATTGATTTTTTTCTTATATTCATTGATAAATTCTTTGGACGACAGATACTTATCAGCAAACGAAACAATGTAGGATTCCTTATATTTCGGCGGCGCAATCGTGAGCGGCCACATGTGTTTTTTTATCACATCCTCTTCAATGTCATTGATCGAAAAATGTTTTTTGGCGTTGGCCACGGCTATCGCCGGATGCGCCAGCCCGTGAAATTTTTTCCGGGGCAGATCCGGCACATCATGATGGCGCCAGTCGTAAAGAA
>CAYGNV010000427.1:0-1684 GCA_964351355.1 uncultured Smithella sp. | reverse complement strand
TCAAAACCGTGGTTGAAGTCTTACGACAAAGGCGTTCCTGAAAAAATTAAATACGAAGAAATTTCCATGCCCGATATTCTGGACAGATCAACGGATATGAAGATTCCATAAAAAAAGGCTTGCGCGCTTCCAAAAGAGCGCAAGCCTTTTTTAGTCACCCCGAGCAGAGCGTTTGACAACCCACCCCCGGAGGCTTAAAGGACCATTCCCATTCTATTTTACGGATACCACCGGGCAGTGCGATTCCAAAATAATATACTGGGCATTGGATCCGAAAAGCAGCTTGCCCACCTTGGATTTCTTCTCAATACCGATAATGATTTCGTCCACCTTTCGATCGACCGCGAATTCTACAATATCCTCCCCGGGTGTCAATCCCCTCACCAGAATATGTGTTTCGCAGTCAATGCCTTCTGCAGCCAGTGCTTCTTTGACATAGGCAAGTTGTTTTTCGACTTTTTCCAGACTTACCTGATCTTTTTCGGCCACTCTCTCCATAGAGCTGGCAATATAAAGTTTAGCATTAAATGCTTTAGCGTGTTTCTTGGCTACTTCCAAAACCGCACTACCAGCGTCCAGTCCACCCAAATATGCGACTAATATTTTCATCATCCCTCCTCGTCTTAGAATTCAGTATTGATTTTATGTATATTTCATTTCCTGACATTTGTATATTATTATAAAAAAAACTGCCTCTAATGTCAATCAGTTTCTCATAGGCAAGTTTACGGTGAATTATCGGTGAATTATCTTGACACACACTCATCATCTTCATATACTTCATCTGCGAATAAAATGGTTTTCAGATTGATGGGACGGGCAAAGAAAATTATTGATCATTCCCCTGCTCCAACATGATTCAGCAAAAAGGCTTCAGGCTTTGTTTATATGAAAAAAAGCATATCAGCAGAGGTAAAAAAATCACCCAGGGAATCAAAAACAAAAGCGCTTCGGCAAATGGATGATATTTACCGGAGCCTGGTGGAAGCCACAAGCGATTCCATCTATATGGTGGACAAAAAGTGCTGTTATCTTTACATAAATCCCAAACACTGCTCGCGGATTGGTTTGCAGGCGGACGACCTCATCGGCAGAAACTATAGTGAATTTCATTCCACTGAAGAAACAAACCGTTTTGCTGCGGATGTAGCGGACATCTTTAAATCCGGCGAATCAATCCAGCGCCAATATTGCAGTCGGAGAGACCAGGGAGAGTTTCTGCGCACGTTCAGTCCGGTGAAAACACCATCGGGTAAAGGAAAAATCACCGCCGTTTCGATCATTTCCAAGAATGCAACAGAATGGAAGCTGGCTGAACAGCTGTATACCACCCTGGCGGAAAAATCACCGATCGGCATTTTTATTGTTCAGAACAAACATTTTTGTTGGACCAACCAGCGATTTCTGGATAATACGGGATACACGGCGGATGACATCATCGGCGCTGATTCCCTGTTTATGGTTCATCCGGACGACCGGGAACAGGTCAGGCGGAGCGCCCGGTCCATGATGCGCGGAGAAAGTTTCTTCCCTTATGAATACCGCATTATCACTAAAAGAGGTGATACTTTATGGTATATGGGAACCGTTACCTCCATTGAATATAAATACCAATTGGCAACCCTGGGTTGTCAGATGGATATTTCACTTCAGAAACGCGCTGAAGACGCATTAAAACAAAGTG
>CAYGNV010000426.1:0-1695 GCA_964351355.1 uncultured Smithella sp. | reverse complement strand
GACCGTTACATCCTTCACGCCGTTTTGGGATAGCAATTCCAGCACGGCGCTGCCGAATCCGCCGTCCAGAACATTTTCTTCGATGGTGAGAATCTTATTAATGGATGTCGCCGTGCTTAATAACAATTCCGCGTCGAGCGGTTTAATAAAACGGGCGTTGATGACTTTAATCTGGATTCCTTCGTCCGCCAGCTTGTGTGCGGCTGCAAGCGCCGGATAGACGGTTGAGCCTATGGCGATAATCGCCAGATCCGAGCCCTTGTGCAGCACTTCGCCGCGGCCGATGGGCAATATCGAAAGCTCGTCATCAAGGGGTATGCCTACGCCCTTGCCTCGCGGATAACGAATGGATACTGGCGAGCCGCAGCCGATAGCCGTTTTGAGCATGTGCCTGAGTTCGTTTTCATCTTTCGGGGCCATCATGACCATATGGGGAAGATTCCGCAAATAGGAAAAATCAAAAAGCCCCTGATGCGTTGCGCCGTCTTCTCCGACAAAACCGGCGCGGTCAACGGCAAAGATCACAGGCAGCTTTTGCAGGCAGACGTCGTGCAAAATCTGATCGTAAGAGCGCTGGAGAAAGGTGGAATAAATCGCCACAACAGGCCTGAGCCCTTCCATGGCCAGACCGGCGGCAAAAGTAACGGCAAGTTGTTCGGCAATGCCAACGTCATATAAGCGCTTGGGGAATTCCTGTCGAAATTTTTCCAGGCCGGTGCCCTCGCACATGGCGGCGGTCACGGCAACGATGCGTGAATCGGAAGCAGCCAGTTCGATAAGCGTCCCGCCAAATACGTCCGTATAAGAAGGCGTTGTGTTTGCCGAAGGGATTGCCAGTCCGGTTTCCACGTCAAAGGGCGCAATGCCGTGATAGGTTGGTGAATTTTCTTCCGCAAACTTGTAGCCTCTGCCTTTTTGTGTGATGACGTGGACCAGCACCGGTCGATTTAATTTTTTGACGTTTTCAAAATTTTTAATGAGATAATCCAGGCGATGCCCTTCCAGCGGCCCCACGTAAGTGAAGCCGAGTTCTTCGAAGATAGCGCCGGGCACGACGAAGGTTTTTAAGGATTCTTCGATTTGTCGTGAAAATTTGAAAATCTGTTCACCGACACTGGGAATGCTTTTGAGAAAAGACTTCAGCTCGGACTTGAATTTGGTAACCCGGTCGCCGGTCATAACTCTGCTTAAGTAGGAGGAGAGAGCGCCAACATTGGGAGAAATGGACATTTCATTGTCATTTAAAATAATGATTAAATCTTTGTCGCGGTCGCCCGACCAGTTCAATCCTTCAAACGCCATGCCGGTGGTCAGAGAGCCGTCGCCGATCACCGCGATGGCTTTGGCGTGTTCACCCTTCAAACACTGGGCTTCGGCAAAGGCCGCCGCCGCTGCGATGGAGGTGCCGCTGTGTCCGACATTAAAAGCATCATAGACGCTTTCTTCCCGCTTGGGGAAACCACTGAGGCCGCCCTTACGGCGCAGGGTCGGGAACTTTTCCTTCCGACCGGTGATGATCTTGTGCGCATAAGACTGGTGGCCTACATCCCAGATGAGCCTGTCTTGGGGCGTATTGAAAACGTAGTGCAACGCCAGGGTCAGCTCCACTGTGCCCAGCGATGAAGCCAGATGGCCGCCCGACGAAGCCACCGTGTTGATGATTAAGGTTCGTATTTCCTGAGCCAGTTTGTTGAG
>CAYGNV010000425.1:0-1722 GCA_964351355.1 uncultured Smithella sp. | reverse complement strand
AAATCGGATATCTCCGTTCTGATCATCGGAGAGAGCGGCACAGGCAAAGAAATTTTAGCGTGCGCTATTCATCAGGCAAGCGGTCGCAAAGATAAGCGGCTTGTGGATGTTAACTGCGCCGCCATTCCCGACAGCCTCATTGAAAGTGAGCTTTTCGGCTACGAAAAAGGAGCGTTTACCGGGGCGCGCACCGAGGGCAGCAAGGGGTATTTTGACGAGGCACATGAAGGAACGATTCTATTGGATGAAATCGGTGATTCCTCCCTGTCCGTCCAGTCCAAATTATTGCGGGTGCTGGAATCCGGCGCCTTTAAAAGGGTTGGCGGAACGAAAAACATCAAAGTGGATGTAAGAATTATCTCCTCAACCAATCAGGACCTCGCCGGTTTGATCGAACAAAAAAAATTCCGCGACGACCTTTTCTACCGCCTGAATACCTTTACAATCTATCTGCCGCCGTTGCGTGAGCGTCGCGAGGATATTCCCCTGCTGATTGATTATTTTTTACAACAAAACGGCGCCGCAAAGAAGCAGAAATATAAATTCTCATCTGCGGCCATCAAAATTCTTTATGCGTACCACTGGCCGGGCAACGTCCGGGAACTCAAAGGGGTAATAGGCTATGCGGTCAATATGACGGCATCATCGATTATCGACCCCGGCTCGTTGCCGAATTTTCTTTTTTCCGGTTCGGACGCGCCGCCCTATCGCGAAAACGCTGTTGCTCACGGAGCACCGTCATCATGCAATCTCATAGAATCCGTACGCGATCTGGAGCGGAAAATAATCGGTGAGGTTTTAAACATGGCGTCCAATAAATCAGAGGCCATTAAAATGCTGGGCATCAGCAGGAGAACCTTCTATCTCAAGCTGAAAGAATACGGTCTGGGTTGAGCGCATCCGCCGTTGGAACGACTTATGCATTCAGTGAAAGAAATTTCGTTGGAGAAATAGAATGATAACGCCAGGCGGTGTGGCAAAGACCGGTTTAACGTCCAGGAAAAAAAATGCCCAGGTTACCATTGTGGAAGTATCGCCGCGCGACGGCCTGCCCGCAGTCTGCGATAGTCTATCGACTGCCGATAAAATTAAGTATATCAACAAACTGTCGGAAACGGGTCTCAGGAAGATTGAATGCGCGGCTTTTACCCACCCCCGTCTTTTACCCGAAGGATATGACGCCGAAAAACTGATCGAAGGCATTTCCAAAAAACCGAGTGTGACCTATGTGGGGCTTGTTCCGAACGAAATCGGCTGTCGCCGGGCGGTAATTACACAAATAGACGAAATCCTGATCCTGCTTGCGGCGAGCGACACTTTCAACAAGCTGAACCTGGGCAGAACCCTCAAAGAAAGTCTCCATAAAATGCTTCCAGCCATCCTGGACACAGCGGTGAAAAATTCCCGCAGCGCCCGGGTTTATATCATGACCGCCTTCGGCTGCCCTTACATGGGCAAAATCAGCGCCGAAGATGTCGCGCAGTTGTTGTTAAAGCTCAGCTATATGGGGGCATCCGAAATCGTGCTGGTCGATTCCACCGGCATGGCCAATCCCAAGGCGGTCAAATCGACGATCCGCACTTTGATGGATTTGCAACTCAATATCAACCTGGCTGTTCATTTCCATAACACACGTGGCGCGGCGATTGCCAACTGTGTGGCCGCCTATGAGGCGGGCATCCGCATTTTCGACACGTCGCTGGGCGGTATGAGTGCGACGCC
>CAYGNV010000424.1:0-1722 GCA_964351355.1 uncultured Smithella sp. | reverse complement strand
GTACGCTGATTGAAATTTATTTTGTCTGTTTGACCACACTCATCGCCGTGGCAATCAGCGATGAGATGTCCCCGAAGTTGGCCGGCAGAATTAGCGTGTTCCCCTGTTTGGCCAAATGACCGAATTGCTCGACCAGTTTTTCCGCCACGCGCAGTTGTACCGCCTCCATGCCGCCCTGTGCCTGCACCGCCCCGGCCACCGCTTTCAAGCCGTCCGCCGTGGCATTGGCTATCGCGCGGATCGCTTCCGCCTGGCCGGTTGCCTCATTAATCTGCTTTTGACGCACCGCTTCCGATTCCAGCACGACTTTCTGCTTCTGGCCTTCGGCCACATTGACTGCCGACTGCTTTTCACCTTCCGATTGCAGAATAACGGCGCGTTTCTCCCGTTCGGCCTGCATTTGTTTTTCCATGGCGTTCAAAACATTATCCGGGGGTCGGATGTTTTTGATTTCGTAACGAAGGATTTTAACGCCCCAGGTTCTGGATGCATCATTGATGGCGTTGACAATGGCGGAATTAATGGTGGTTCTTTCTTCAAACGTTTTATCCAGATCGATCTTGCCGACTTCGCTTCTCATGGTGGTCTGTGCCAGTTGTACGATGGAAAAGACGTAATTGCTGATGCCATAGGAAGCCATTTGCGGATCGAAGACCTGAATAAAGATCACGCCGTCCACACCGACCTGGACATTGTCACGCGTGATGCAGACCTGTTCGGGAATGTCCATGGCCTGCTCTTTGAGCGTATGCCGGTAGGCAATCCGATCAACGAAAGGAATGATATAGCTGATGCCCGCGTGGAGCACCCGGTCAAATTTCCCCAGGCGTTCGACAACGTAGGCGCTCTGCTGCGGGATGATGCAGACGCCCTTAATGATAATTACCACGGCCAACACGGCCAGCACAATCAGAACCATTTCCATAATTTTTCCTCCTTTGTATTTTATCCGACGAGTTTGACTTTGACGCGAATGCCTTCGATGGCTTCAATTCGCACAACCGTTCCTTCGGGAATGGTTTGGGGCGTGTCGGAAAAAGCAATCCAGTCCGAACCACGATATTGAATCGTTCCTTCGCCGCCTGATGGGATGGCCTTAACCACGGGGACATTTTCTCCCACATAATCCGGCGGGGCGTCGGCGTGTCCCGCAAAGAGTTTTTTGGCTGTTTTCCTGAGCAGCAGCAACAGAAACAGAGACGATACGGTAAAGACGATCAACTGGCTGCTGAATGAAGGCGTGATCCCGATCCAAGTGGTGAGTGCGACAATCAGCGCACCCAAACCGATGAAGCAAAGGATGAAACTGAGAGTAGCCACTTCCGCAATCAGAAGAAGGAGCCCAACGGCCGCCCAAACAAGCGCCGGTGAAAGAGAAAAATCAAACATGACTTCTTCCGCCTTTCCGCGGGCTTAACTTTGCAAGTCCCGCTGGTGTTGGGAAATATTCAATAAGACAATCCATTGAAGCGGAAGGAGTATAGGAAGAATCACCAAGAGAGTCAACAAAATATTATTGCTTCCGGTTGTTCACGCCTATTGACAAATGTCTTTCCTTTTGGTAACAATTTTACCGTCAGTAAGTTGAGTCTTGCCGTGCATTGATCGGTAAACATCCATTGAAACGATGACCTATGCGGGAGCTTGGGGAATGATTCCACAGGATAAACATAAGATAGTCTGCCAGCAGCGAAGAGACCGTGAAAAGGCCCTGCGGATTCA
>CAYGNV010000423.1:0-1730 GCA_964351355.1 uncultured Smithella sp. | reverse complement strand
CCTCGATTTGGCGCATCTCATCGGAATAGGCGGCGAAGACATCAGCAATTTGCATGACAATATTAACTCCGGAAATATTTGGACAAAACTATATGAGCAATGAATGAAGATTGTCAAATAAGATTTAGATTATTTCCCCGAAAAGGTCGTAATGATCGGCGGCGGTGATTTTACATTTCACGATTCTGCCGATTTTAGCGCTGGTTTTTTTGATATAAGTAACACCGTCGATTTCCGGGGCTTGCCTGCGGCAGCGTCCGACAAACGGGTCATCGGCACGGTCATTTTTTTCTTCAATGAGGACTTCCTGAATAGTCCCTATTAATCTCTGGTTGATCCCATGCGAGATGTCGGCCTGTTCGCTCATGATGACATCACGGCGGCGTTCCTTTTCTTTTTCCGAAATCCGTGACGGAAGTGCTGCCGCGGCAGTGTCTTCTTCGCGCGAATAGGTAAAAACACCCAGATGGTCAAATCGTATTTCGCGGATGAAATCAAGCAGGCGCTCAAACCGTTTTTGCGTCTCGCCGGGAAAGCCCACTATTAGCGATGTGCGGAGCGCAACGTCGGGCATAAGGCTTCGGGTTTCTCCAATAATTTCCAAAATGCGGCTGGCGGACACTTTACGGTTCATCGCGGCAAGGATGGTGTCGTCAATATGCTGAACCGGCAGATCGATATAGCGGCAGATTTTTTTATGGCTGGCGATGGCTTCGAGCACATCGGTTGTGATATGCGCCGGGTGCGCATAAAGCAGGCGGATCCATGAAATGTCTTCGATGGCGGCCATGTCGCCCAATAAGTCTGACAACTTCGGGCGGTTCTTTAAATCCCGGCCATAGGCGGTGGTGTCCTGACCGATCAGGATAATTTCCTTGATGCCTCTTGCCGCCAGCTTTTGCGCTTCTCGTAAAATGTCATCCGGTTTGCGGCTGCGGGCAGAGCCCCGGATGGAAGGGATGGCGCAGTATGCGCAGCAGTTGGAGCAGCCGTCCGATATTTTTAAATACGCGCTTGCCGTATTGGAAGACAATATTCTTTCATGCCGCGAGGTCATTAAGAAATCCGGTTTGGTGATGACGGCGGCGCGTTGTGATTTTTTCAAATGGTTGACGATGTTTCCTACTTCACCCGTGCCGATAAATAAATCCACTTCCGGAATTTCTTTCAGCAACTCTTTTCCGTAGCGTTGGGCAAGGCAGCCGGCCACGACCAGTTTCAGATCGCGCCCGCTTTTCTTTTTTGCTTCAGCAAATGTCAATATTGTTTCCAGAGCCTCTTCCTTGGCCGGGCCAATGAAGGCGCAGGTATTGACGATGACGATATCGGCGGTATTCCAGTTGTCCACCATCACCATGCCGGATTTATCAAGAAGCCCGGCCATGACCTCCGAGTCAACCTGATTCTTGGAGCAGCCTAATGACACCATGTGCAGTTTGGCTGGAGAATTCTTTTTCACTGTGGAAGCTTTCTGATGAGAACTTTGCGGGGCTTCGCGCCGTCGGAAGGGCCCACGATACCTTCGCGTTCCATTTGCTCGATCATGCGCGCGGCGCGGTTATAGCCGATCTTCATGTAGCGCTGTACCAGCGAAATAGAAGCCTGCCCCAACTCGCCGACGAGTGCGACGGCCTCGTCATATTTTTCATCCAAATCATTTTCTTCATACTGGGTCTGCGCGGACTCGAATTCAAATTTTTCAATGGAGGCGTCGTAAGTCGGTTGGGCCT
>CAYGNV010000422.1:0-1736 GCA_964351355.1 uncultured Smithella sp. | reverse complement strand
TTAACGACATGTTGGGACTCTATGACAGAATGACGCCGAAGTTTGTTAAAAAATATGTTAATTTAAACCTGGAAATCAAAAATGCCGTCAAGCGCTACATCCATGATGTGAAAACAAGCGCTTTCCCGGATGCGGAGCACAGTTTTAAGTAGTTTGGGAATGGGTAAACTGTTTTAACATTTGCGTATAAGTGCTAAGCAGAATATCCGGACAAACGAAGTAATCAGGCCTTCGTTCAAAATGAAGTTTAACAAACCGTGCCGCCGCAGACTCGACGCCACCCTCATTTTGCAGCGCCAGACGCAGCGTATCAATCATTTGGCCTGCCGCGCTTTTACTTTGTGCGATATAGCGCGTTGCTTCTTCTCCGGTAATATATCCGTAATGATCCGCACACAGCATTTTAACATCCAACAGCGCCAGTTTATCCAGGCTTTGCTGATAGGCCTCAAAACTTGACCCGGCCGCAATGACATACTCGTCTTGATAGGGGATGGCCGCCGCATCCGATGGAAATAAAGCTTTTAACTGAGGCACATAGGCGGAAATCGAACAGGATGAGTGCCCCGGCGTCTCATAAACTTCAACTTGTCTGTCGCCCAGATCAATGCAACTATTTTGTTTTAAATTTTCGCCGCGTATATCGTCGCGCCACTGCCAGTCCCATGAAGAAAGAATATCAGCATTGCCCTTTACTCTGCGGCAGACGTTCAGCGTGAATTCATTGATTACCGAAATGGCTTTAGGGTTTGCCAGAACTTCCCACCCGCGGGATGAAGCGTAAACCGTTACATGCGGCCATTTTCTTTTCAAAAAAGGGACCACGCCGACATGATCGAAATGAGCATGTAGAATAATAATATGGTCTATTTTTTTATCGGAGATACCCCAGGAAGCGATCTGCCGGAAACATTCCGGCAGAATATAGCTCAAACCGGCGCTGATCAGAACGGATGATTTGCTTCCCTCCAGCAAATAGACACAGGATTCTTCCGTTCCTAAAAGCCAGAGACCTTCATCAATCAAACCTGTTTTCTTAACTCTCATTAATTCTCGTAATAAACAATGACCGCGTTTTTCTTTAATCTGGCCATCATCTGGGAAAAGGCTTCCGTCTGCTTTTGCTGTTCGAGATAAAGGGCTAACTTATCTTTTACTTCATCAAGCGTAACGACTTTACTTGGCGTGCGTCCCAGAACCTGAATGATGTGATGACCGAATTCTGTGGTCACCACCGGCCCGATCTTATTGATCTCTTGCGAAAAAGCGGCATCTTCAAAAGGTTTGACCGTCTGATCTTTTTTGATTTCACCCAGATCACCGCCACTGTCCTTGCTGGGACAATCGGAATTCTTTTTGGCAATTTCCGCAAAATCCGCGCCTTCCAAAACCTGTTTTTGCAGATTTTCTATCTTGGCCTTCTTTTCAGCTTTCATTTTCTCATCATCTTTTGCGTCAATCATAACCAGGATATGACGAACATGGGCACTTTCCTGAGTGGTAAACTTCTCTTTGTTATCCGTATAAAATTTACTGATTTCCTGTTGGGTCGGTTTAGTTTTTTTACCGGTTTCCATTTCAACCATTTTTTTAATTTGAATGCCCAGAATGATATCTTCTCGGTGAATGTTGTTCTCTTTGAAGAAATCTGTGAGTTTTTTACCGGGCGGGATATTCGCCTTGATTTGATTGATTGCCGCCTCAATTTCCTTGTCTGTTGCTACAATCTTTTTGCT
>CAYGNV010000421.1:0-1748 GCA_964351355.1 uncultured Smithella sp. | reverse complement strand
ACCAGCGCGATGTAGGACGGAATGTCCATTTCAATCGGGCAGGTGTGCTGGCAGGATGATTTATACAGGGCCGAGCAGACCGTTGCGCGACAGCGATGTTCATAAATATGCTCTTCGTATTCTTTTTTGAAATAACGGATGGTGCTCAAAACGGGGTTGGGAGCGGTTTGCCCCAGTCCGCAAAGCGCCGCGTTTTTAATGACGCCGGCCATTTCTTCGAGCAGTTCAATGTCGCCTGCTTTACCCTTGCCTTTGGTGATGCCGGTTAAGATATCCAGCATGCGCTTCGTTCCTTCGCGGCAGGGGGTACACTTACCGCAGGATTCATCCTGACAGAAGTCCATGAAGAACCGTGCCATGTCGACTGCGCACTTGTCTTCGTTCATGACGATCAACCCGCCGGAACCCATGATAGCGCCCAGTTCCGCGACTTTCTCGAAATCGACGGACGCGTTTAAGTGCTGAATCGGAATACAGCCGCCGGACGGGCCGCCCAACTGGGCCGCTTTGAATTTTTTGCCTTTGGGAATGCCGCCGCCGATGTCATAGACAATTGTACCCAGCTTGGTGCCCATGGGGACTTCCACGAGACCCACGTTGTTGACGTCGCCGGTAAGCGCAAACACTTTCGTGCCCTTGCTCTTTTCGGTTCCGACGGACGCGTACCACTTGGCGCCGCGCAGCATAATCTGGCCGACGTTGGCGAGTGTTTCCACATTATTGAGGATACTGGGTTTCTGCCAAAGGCCCGAAACGGCGGGGAAGGGCGGACGGGGACGGGGCATGCCGCGCTTGCCTTCAATCGAGGTCATGAGGGCGGTTTCCTCACCGCAGACGAACGCGCCCGCGCCCTGATAAATTTCAAGATCGAAGTTGAAGCCGGTTCCTAAAATATTTTCTCCCAGAAGGCCTGCATCCTTCGCCTGGGCAATGGCGATACTCAGGCGGGTAATGGCGAGAGGATATTCCGCACGGCAGTAAATATAGCCGTGGCTCGAACCGATAGCCTTGGCTGCAATCACCATGCCTTCCAAAACGGCATGCGGATCCGCTTCCAGAACACTGCGGTCCATGAATGCGCCGGGGTCGCCTTCATCGGCGTTGCATAAAACGTATTTTATATCGCTGTGAGACTGGGCGGCAAACTTCCATTTCAGGCCGGTGGGGAAACCCGCGCCGCCCCGGCCACGGAGACCGGAATCGAGCATTTCCTGGACAATCTGTTCGGGCGTCATTTCGGTGAGCGCCTTGGCCATGCCCTGATAACCATCGCGGGCGATATATTCTTCGATTTTTTCGGGATCGATCAATCCGCGGTTTTTTAACACTCTCAGTTCCTGAAGCGCGAAGAAGGGAATGTCCTGCATGGTCGGAATGATTTTGTCCGTGCCCGGTTCGCGATAAAGCAGTTTTTCAACAACGCGCCCTTTGATCAGATGCTCTTCGACCAGTTCAGGAATGTCGGCCGGTTTGAGGTTGATGTAAATCACGCCTTCCGGATAGATAACCAGGATAGGGCCCAGCGCACAGAAACCGTTGCACCCGGTTTCGACGACTTTTATTTCATCGGCCAGTTTTCTTCTGACGATTTCTTCCAAAAGGGCGTTTTTAACGCCGATGCTGCCGGAAGCCAGACAACCGGTGCCCCCGCAAAGTAACAAGTGTGAACGAAAAACTTTCATTGATCCAATATCCTCCTTAAAAACGATCCCCGCGCGAGATGACGGCATCCGCCGGATCGATTATTT
>CAYGNV010000420.1:0-1754 GCA_964351355.1 uncultured Smithella sp. | reverse complement strand
ACGAGTGACCTGAAAGGTTACGCGTGACCTGAAAGGGTATGACATGAAGACGTAGGGACTGACGCGTGACCATCAGGTTATCCCCGAACAGTCCGAAAAGCGGCGCGTTCGGGAACCGTTCCCTACAGCCTCTGGTGTTGGTTCTGGTGGTGTTGTCCCCCGCTGGCGGGGGTGCAGGGGGTGGTTGCTCGTCCTACCTTGCGGAACGGTTGGGAACCGTTCCCTACAGATCATCCACATTGTCATTCCCGCGATGTCCCTGGGCGGGAATCCGTAAACACAACAAAAAGACTAGATGCCCGACAGAAAACCTCGGGCATGACGGATAAGAGTATTTTTCAAAGCTCTCGCAATACACATCTACTAGAACAAGGGGTCTTGCACCCATTGTTCTACGGAAGATGGGCTAGTGCTTAATTTCAATATTAACCGTGTCATTTCGAAAGAACGAAGTGACTGAGAAATCTTTAGAATCATTGAATAAGATTTCTCCCTTCGGGAGAAATGACATATCAGTGACTTTTGCAAGTATGCACTAGGGGGATCGTTCATGGTGCTTCCGACGAGGGTTCAGGGCTAAAGGTGCAGAAATCCATTTTTATTTCCGGTTTGATAAATGCCGAGGCAGGCATCGACAACGTTCGGGTCGTAAAGGACGCCGCTGTTTTTGGTGATTTCATCCAGGGCGGCTTCCATGCCCAGCGCGGGACGGTAGGGCCGATGCGCCGACATGGCTTCCAGAACATCGGCCACGCCGATAATCCGCGCCGCAAGGAGGATATCCTCTCCTTTGAGTCCCTGCGGATAACCGGAACCATCCATCCTTTCGTGATGCTGCAAGATAATCTGCGCAATCGGATAGGGAAACTCGATCGTCTTGAGAATATCATAAGCATTTTGCGTGTGGGTCTTGATCATCTCCATTTCCAGAAAGCTTAATTGTCCCGGTTTGGTCAGAATCTCTGCTGGAACGCCGATTTTGCCGATATCATGAAGCGATCCGGCAATCCGGACAGCCTCCACCTGGTCGTCGGAAAGAGACATCTTTTGCGCGATGAGGCCGGCGATTTCGGACACCTGTTGTTCATGGCCTGCCGTGTAAGGGTCGCGGCTTTCCACGATTTTGGACATGGCCAGCACGGTTCCTCCCAGAATAAGCCGGATCTTTTCATAACTGGTTTTGAGTTCTTCGGCCCGTTGATCCAGATGGCGCGTTTTGAGACGCACTTTTTCTTCCAGATTTTTGTTGAGTTCGAGCAATTCCTCATTTTGTTTTTTGACCAGTTCATCCAGACGCCGGTTTTCGATAATCAGTTCCGCTTTGGACAGCATCTGGTTGATCGAATAGAGCAGCTCATCTCTCTGCCACGGCTTGGTGAGATACAGATGAATTCCGCCGCTGTTGATGGCGTCGATCATCGCATCCATGTCGGTATAGCCGGTCAGAAGGACGCGCAGCGCGGCAGGGCAGATTTCCCGGGCCTGCGCAAAAAATTGCACGCCGGTCATGCCCGGCATCATGTGATCGGAGATAATCAGGGAAAAATTCGGCGATGCTTTTAATATTTCAAGCCCTTCTGCGGCGGAACGAGCCGTGTGCAGATCATAGCCTTCATCCGCCAGCGTCATGGTCATGATGTCCAGAATAGATTCCTCGTCATCAATCAGCAGGATCGAATGCCGGTGTTTTAATGGTGATAATGGAAATGGATTCATAAGTTTAAGTCCATAAAAGCGGTAAATGGTTTATACGT
>CAYGNV010000419.1:0-1761 GCA_964351355.1 uncultured Smithella sp. | reverse complement strand
GGGTTAATCCCAGAATGCCCGTCGGTCGCCGATCTTGATCTCTGATAAAGGAAAACTTTACCTCCGTCCACACGGTGGTCCCATCTTTCCGAATCATTTCCAACTCAAGCGTCCTGGATGCGTTTATATCTAGAGAGTTTTGCTTTTCCAGCTCCATGATCTCCAATAAGGTGCTCATTGCCAAATCCAGGGAGGATGGCGCCAATATTTCAGAAGGTTGCTGTTTCAATACCTCTTCCGGTTTGTATCCCCTCAGGATTTTTACAGAAGGGCTGACATAGGTGTACTTCAGATTCATATCCAAAGCGAAGATGACGTCATTGACATTGTCGGCCAGCAGGCGATATTTATTTTCACTTTCCTTCAAAGCCGCCTCCGCCCGCTTGCGCTGGGTGATGTCATGGGACACTGAGATCATGCCCACAGACTTCTTTGCCTCGTCCCGTAAAAAAGACAGGTGATTCTCCATCAAAACGATGGAGCCATCCTTTCTGTATTGTTCCACCTCCACGATGCGGATTCTGCCGGGATCTGCCTTACCACTGGCTTCCAATTTCATCTCTTCTTCAAAGACCTTGGCGCTGATCTGCAAGGATTCAGGCGTCATGACCTGTTCAAAGGTCTGCGCCATGGCCTCTTCAACCGTGTATCCCCGCATACGCACGATGGAAGGGCTGACATAGGTAAAACGCAGGTTCATGTCCATAACCGCTATGACATCCGCCATGTTATCCAACACCCAATGGTACTTCTCTTCGCTCTCCCGTAACGCTTTCTTCGCCCGCTTGTGCTCGGTAATATCACGAATACTGCATTGTACCAATTCTGCCCTATCTACGAGATAGATCTCTGTATCGATATGTTGCCCGGATTTAGTTTCTGCCTTTACATTGCGATAATTGAGAATGCCGCTCTTGTCCAAATTTTGCAATGTCGTTTGGAAATCACCCATGTCGAGGGTAATACCTATGCCCTGAAGCTTACTCCCAATGATCTCCTTTTGAGTATAACCCAACATTTTTTCGGTGGCCGGATTGGCATGGGTTATCTTCCCTTCGTGCTGTTCAAAAAATACTATCCCATCACTTGCTGTATCAAAAACACGTTTGTAGCGCTTTTCAGATTCCTTTAACAAGTTTTCCAGTCGCTTGTGCTCGGTGATGTCCTCAATGGCGAGGAGGATAATCTTTTTGCCGATGTCTTTCCGATGTATTTGACGGGCATTGAGCAGCATGATTTTATGACCGATGTCTTGAAAATTATGGTCAACCTCAAAGTCGTCGAACGCCTGTTTTTCAGGGAGAACCTCTTCAAGCAATTCGCGCAGTTTGGGAATGTCCCATTGTTTGTTCCCAAGGTCATAGATGAAACTTCCGATCGTCTCGCCGGGAGTTACTTTAAAGGTTCTATAAAAGTTGCGGTTCGCCGAGATGATCTTCAGGTCTGCATCCAGAACCAAGAGGGGCTCTCTAACAGTTCCCACAATGCTTTCGGCATAGTGCTGAAGTTCTTCGGCAGCAAGTTGCGCCGATATATTCTCGGTTATGGATTTTTCTTGAGCGGCATTTTGTGAGCGCAATTCGGTCAGTTCATGTACGAGCTGCTCTCTCGTCTTCTCATTATCTGTCATAGCATCACCTCCTGAAATCTGGATAGAAACGTGCCGTCTTGCTGCACGAATGTGCAAATAAATTACTTACTACTGCGGAAGCGCAACATAGTGATATGATTATAACCTTGTAAATACAGTAAGTTAGAATG
>CAYGNV010000418.1:0-1775 GCA_964351355.1 uncultured Smithella sp. | reverse complement strand
CGGTGAAGATGAATTTTATTGGCAAGCCGGTTTATGGTTTTAAAGAATTCCTCAAACGTAATCATATCGAGATAATGGAACCGGCTGAACGGAGCGCATAGTGAAATCATCTTGCGACGAATCGAGGGGCAAATCCGCGGGCTGGAAAGGATGGTTGAACAGGAAACACCCTGCGTCGACGTGCTCACCCAGCTGACATGTACTGCCAATCAACTATTCCTTATTCCCAACAAGCGCACGCAAAACGAAGAATGAAGAATGGGGTCTTGAAATATCAGTTTTCTTCCAGGTTCTTAATGAAGATAGATGGGGACGTCCCCATTTATTCACCCATCTATTCAAAAACTAGGATTCAATATCGGGAAACAAGGGTTTCTGTTTGGAGAGAAAGGCCGTAATGCCGTGGATGCATTCACCCGAGACAATCAGTGTGGTTGCCTGTTCGCGTTCCAGATCAAGGGCGGCGTGCATAGGCAGTTCCAGAGATTTTCTAATGACCGCCAAGGCATGGCGAACGGCTCGAGGTCCGTTATGGGCAATGGTCTGTGCCAGAACTATGGCCTCCGTTAGCGCCATGCCCGGCTGGCTTACGCGGTTGACCAGACCGATGCGCAAGGCCTCCTCGGCGCCGACCTTGCGGCCGGTGAGAATCATGTCCGCCGCCCGTGATGCGCCAATGAGCCGCGTGAGACCAGGGCCACCGCCCCAGTCGGGCATGAGCCCCAGCTTTGCCTCGGAGAAACAGAACACTGCGGCGGAATCCATCACCCGCAAGTCGCAACGCGAAGCCAATTCCGCCCCACCACCATAGGCGTCACCATTAACAGCCGCAATCACAGGCACGGGCAGGCTCACCAGACCGTCCACCGTTTCCTGAAGGCGCCGGATCAACGCCTCAACCGGCGCTCGTTCCCGCCTTTCCACAGCGCCAATCAGGCCGCTGACCTGGGGGTTGTCAGGGTTGACATCAAACCCCGCGCAGAAATTCTTCCCTGCCCCGGTGACCACCACGGCACGCGGAGTGTGCGACCGCAACTGCGCAAGAACCTGATCCAGTTGCACCCACATGTGCTCATCAAATGCGTTACTGCGTTGCGGCCGATTAAAAGTAACTATGGCCACGCGATCTTTTTGTTCAAGAAGAACATCATGGTTTTGCATAATCCATTCTCCTGCTTACAGTCAACTATTCCTTATCCCCAACAAGCGCACGCAAAACGTCGGACACAGCGTCCTTGTGCTCCACCAGAATAACTTTAATGCCGGCGCTTCTGCCGGTGATCAATTGTCCCAGTTTTATGCTGTCAACGTCCAGCTGGCAGCCCAGAATTCGGAGATGGTGTTCGACGAGAGCCTGTTCGATGTGGCGATAGAGGCGCTCTGCGCCGTCATTGGAAAACAAAAGCAGACGGGAGATTCGATCTTTTTGCTGCGATTTCATCCTTTGCAGCAATTCATCGATGCCCTTTTTTTCAGCGGCGAGCTTGTCAAAAATATCATCAAACCCAAAACGGACGCGCCTTTGCAACCTGGCCCTCTTAATCGCGCCGATCAGCGCTTCACTGATGTTTCGTACAGGCACTTCTATTTTGCCTTCCGGCCAAAGCCTGGTTTTTCGCGTCTCTAATGCCTGACGGATTTTTTCCGCACTGCCTTCCGCTTCCAGTGGACGTGGGAAACGTATCGTTGACAAGTTCATAAGATGTTCCTTTTAAGTCGTAAATTTTGCGGCCAGTTCTTCGAGTTCGTCCCAGCGGTCGTAGGCCGCAGTCATT
>CAYGNV010000417.1:0-1807 GCA_964351355.1 uncultured Smithella sp. | reverse complement strand
AGCATGGAGAGAATCCTCTATGCCATCTTCGCCCATGAAAACTTTAAAAATAAATCGGGAGGCCCCTTCCTCTTAGATCTGACACAAAACTCTTGACGTCACCCATTAAGGGTGTCAGAAAATTTGTGTAAATGACTTTTCTCGTTTTTCATGAGGGCATCCTGTCGTTATAGAGGATGGCGAACTGATTTAAAGCCTTGCCCCAATTTCTGGCGGGCATTGTCCATTTTTTCTGAATATTTTTCAACGATAAATATAAAAGCTTGATGGCCGCCTCGTCATTGGGGAAGGAGGCCCTGTTTTTGATGGTCTTCTTCAGGGTGCTATTCAGCGATTCAATGGCATTGGTCGTATAGATGATTCTCCGGATCTCTTCGGGATAGTCAAAGAAAGGGATGACCCGCTGCCAGTTGGCCTGCCAGGACTTGGAGATGGTGGGATACCGGCCATCCCATTTCCGGGCAAATATCCCAAGGTTCTCCTGGGCCAGCTCTTCAGATGTGGCCTGATAGACTCCCTTTAAGTCGGCAACAACCGCCTTACGATCCTTCCAGGAAACAAACCGGAGAGACCCCCTGATCATATGGACAATACAGATCTGCACCTCCGTCTTGGGAAAGGCGGCTTCGATGGCCTCAGGAAACCCCTTGAGTCCGTCCACACAGGCAATGAAGATGTCCCTGACTCCCCGGTTCTTCAACTCTGTCATCACCTTCAACCAGAACTTTGCGCCCTCGCTCTGTTCAAGCCAGATCCCGAGAACATCCTTGAGGCCTTCTAAGTTGATTCCAATGGCCAGGTAGGCGCTCTTATTGATAACCCGTCCTTCGCTGCGCACCTTCAAGATAGTAGCATCAAGGTACAAAACCGGATACACCGCATCGAGGGGGCGATTCTGCCAATCTTTGACATCATTGATCACCCCGTCGGTCACCGTTGAAATGAGATCAGCCGAGACCTCGACACCATAGATCTCCTGCAGATGATCCTGAATATCCCTTGTGGTCATACCACGGGCATACATCGAGATAATCTTGTCATCGAAACCGCTGAATCGTGTCTGGTGTTTGGGAATGATCTGAGGATTGAACGCCCCGTTACGGTCACGGGGAACCTCAATGGGAATCTCCCCGAAATCGCCCTTGATTGTTTTCGACGATTTGCCGTTCCGGGAATTACCGCTCTTCTTGCCGGCAGATGAATACTTGTCGTAGCCTAAATGGTGGGTCAGCTCGCTTTCCATGGCCTTCTCTATCAGCCGTTTGGTCAGCTCCTTGAGAATGCCATCTTTGCCGATCAGGTCTTCAGGGTTTTTGTACTCTTTTAAAATCTCCTCCAGAATCTCATCTCTGATTGCCATGTGTAGTCCTCCTATATAAACGATTATTTAACTCATCTCTAACCATTTACACAGAATTATCTACACCCCCCACCCATTTGCTAAAAAACTGGAAATTGCGATCCCTCCGCGCGCCGAATATTTTCCGGTTTTCGAGTAGCGCGCATCTCAAACGATGAGCGCGTCGTTCCTATTGCGGTTTCGCGTTCCGCCGGGAACGGAACCAGAGGAGGGCGTAAACCGCCGCGTTGAGCAGGAGGACGGCCGTCCCGAGCAGGATCTGGATCCCGCGGGTGAGGTCCTCCGGGTAGAGGAGGGGGATCAGGTAATGGTCGATGAAGTCCCCCCGGTAGGCGGAGACGCCGCCCCGGCCGAGCAGCCAGTTTTCCAGGGGCGTCAGCGGGCAGATCCCGCCGGTGAGCTCGATGAAGCCCGCCCAGAGAAAGGCCGGGATGTGCAGCCGGGCCC
>CAYGNV010000416.1:0-1822 GCA_964351355.1 uncultured Smithella sp. | reverse complement strand
AGAACGGGCTGCGACCAAATTACATAATTTGAGGTTGTAAGTTCCTTCATGTTGTGATATATTGGGTCAATAATTACATCACCTTCAGAAGGATATGAGCTATGATTATCGCCTGTGATCAGTGTGGAGCCAAGTTTAAAAGATCCCCCAGCATCATAAAACTTTACAAGAACCATTTTTGCTGCTTGACGTGCCGTAACGATTACTACCGCACTGGGTGCATCGACGCGCACGGATATAGATTGTTTTCCTTTGGGGATGTTCAGTTCAAAGAACACAGGCTTGTTATGGAGCGGCACATTGGGAGAAATCTCACCTCTCTTGAACATGTCCACCACATCAACGGGGATAGACTTGATAACAGAATTGAAAATCTCGTCATTTTTCAAAAGAGAGACCACTCTATCCATCACCATCCCTTGAGTTGGGATATCGACGCCGCTAAAGCCATGAGAGAGAAAGGCGCTACTTTCACCGAGATCGGCAATAAACTTGGCGTCAGCTATATGGCCATAATCCTTGTTTTTAAGCGCAGAGGGCTTCACGTCAGCGCCAAGAGAACCAGGTGGTCTATTGATGCCGGAATTCAACTTCTCAAGGAAGGCAGAAGCAGATCTGAAATCGCTGAATTCTTTGGGGTAACCCCTGCTGCTGTTCGAGTCGCTTTTAACAAAAGGGGTATTTTCTTTACTAAGCGTCGCGGAGATATCAGGTAAAACCTTTTGGCCACCTTTCCCCCGGCTCATCCCGTCCAGATATTTGTTACCGGGAATGCCCGCCCTTGATAGAAACTCAGAAGCCGCTTTGTCCGACTGTCTGAAAACATCACTTCCGGCTTTTTCATTCATCGCATCGGCAATATATCTTGACAGCCCATTATAAACCTGCGCTCCGGTTGATTTCCGATATTGGTCATTTTCAATGTCGAGCTTAAAATCATCAGTCCATATCCGCTCTTTGTGCGCCTGCCTTCTGATTTTGTCGTAAACATCATTAGGCACGACATTATCCCAATCCAACAGCCGGGGCAGAACGGAATCGGGGAGGTCCAGCTTATAGAGGGAGCCGCCGTTGATAATAACCTTATCGGGATTTACCTTTTTAACAAACTCGATTTTTTCTCGTAGTTTTTCTGTAAGTTTGGGGCGACTTAATTCATGCCTTACGGCTTGTGATTCAAGCAGAAGTATTACATGCGCCCTTCCGTCCTTTGTTACGTCATAAAGCGTAGCCGCCATATCGCTACTCACTGGATATGTTTCGCCGTCGTAGGTTATAGATTGGTACTGCCGCGCTCCTGTTCCAGCCAATCCATACGATTTAGCAACCTCATCGGAGTCGGCAATATAAAAGCCCCACCCATACGCCGCCGCACCTTCCCCCGTCCCAATCTTATCCAACCTCGGCCTGCCATGCGGAAAGCCTGGTTCCGGCGGCCAAACGTGCGGAGTTCCGTGCCAGACGTCTTGATAGTCCGGTTGAAGTTGTCCGGGCGCCTTCGCCTTCTGCCCCTTTCCTTCAACCGCCATCCTTGCGCCCCTGATGATCTCAGCAATGTCTTTGTCAGTGAAGCCCACCAACCACTCAGCCTTAAAGCCCATCTTTCTCAGAGCGTTCTTGATGTAAACGGCAATCTTCGTTAAAAGACTCGGTTGAATCTTGCCTTCTTCAGAAATTTTCGCAAACCATTCCTTCGCCGCCTGTCTCCGGTCTGCTGTGTTGACAAAATCAATCCCGCGTTCCTTTGCCACTTTTTTAATATCCAGGCCGTAACCCGGATGTTTCAGGACGTAATCAAGGAACGGGTTCAATTCTTCGCCCA
>CAYGNV010000415.1:0-1830 GCA_964351355.1 uncultured Smithella sp. | reverse complement strand
TTGGCGATTGCCGTGGCAATTGCCGTCTTCGGTATTAATTCCGGCGCTGCCTTTGCCGCCGTTATCGGCCCGCTGGTGGAAGTGCCGGTGATGATCGGCCTGGTTACCGTGGCCTTAAAATTCAAAGAGAAATACTTTCAAAAATAGATTGTTTTCGGAGGAGATTAGTATGTCTATGCTTAAAATAAAAAAGTTGCCGTTACTCGTTGGCAGTATTTTGGGTTACCTTGCTATTCTGTTAACTTTTTCCGGTTCTGTTACGTCAGCTTATGGACAGGAGGTTGTCCGCGTGATTCCGGCTCTTGGCAAAGGCCCCTACGAAATTATTATGTTTTCCGACTATCTCTGTCCGCCCTGCCGGCGGATTGATTTGAAAACCGAACCTTTGTTAAAGGAATTGCTGGCATCGGGAAAAGTAAAGATTACTTTTGTTGATATTCCCTTTTCAGCTGTCACGCCCATGTATGCCAAGTATTATCTCTACTCGGTAAATGCCGGCGCCGATGAACATGGCATTCTGCACATCCGCAGAGTTCTTTTTGATGCGGCGCAGGGCAAAAATATCAAAATGGAAGATGATCTGATCGGTTATTTGAAAGAACAGAAAATATCCTGGAAGGCCATGAATGAAAAATCTATTTTCCCGCTGCTAAGTGCGATCACGAAAGAACATAAGATTGACACCACACCCACTTGCGTCATTAAGTATTCCGCGATGGATGTCAAAAAATTCGTCGGTACGGATGAAATATGGGATGGATTAACAAAGTTTAAAGCGCATTTGGCAACGGTGAAAAAGTAATTCACAGATCGGGAAGGAGCGGCTGAATATTTCAGGCAATATCTGTTTGTGGGCCTGTTATTCTAATTGACAGACAAGCCCGAAGTTCCTATACTGCGTTCCATAAAAGCAAGCCCTTATCAAAAAACAGGATACTTAAATTCCATGAAATCAAAACTTCGCCTAACACAGGCTTATACGAAAGACACCGGATTTGTCACCGTTCTTGTCCTACTGGTGGCTGCTTACTGGACGGAGAAATTACTTTTCCTTCCTTTTGCAATCGGAACGCTGCTGGTAGCAATGACGGTCCCGATCATTCTTAAACCTCTGGCCTTTGTTTGGTTTTATTTTTCCACGGCCCTCGGAAAGATTACCAACCGAATTATCCTCACAGTTATTTTTGTGGGCCTGTTAATTCCGGTTGGTTTGGTCAGAAGATGTCTGGGATTTGATCCCATGAAGCGAAAAGCATGGAAAAACGGGGTAAATTCTGTTTTTACGGAGCGAAATCATATTTTTACAGCCGATGATTTCACCAAGCCCTATTAAGACGACGGTTCAGGAGGACGGATGGATATTCTGAAAGATCTCTGGGGGTTTATGCGGCAGCGCAAGAAATACTGGCTGCTCCCGATTATTTTGATCATGCTGCTGCTTGGCGGCTTGATTGTTCTTTCCAGCGGATCTGCGCTGGCGCCTTTTATTTACACACTGTTCTAATACGATGAAAAACCATCATCCAAATCTCTCTTTCTACACAGGCGATTTCATGAATCGCCTGTGTAGAATTATCGGCATTTTCCTGATGATAGCCGGAGTTGTTTTAAACGAATGGGTGATCCAGTTTCTATCCCAGGGACAGGCCAAATTCGGGGAGATTGAAAAAAGGATTTTTCTCGTCACTTTTGAAATTTTTCTGGTGCTTCTGGGATTTTTGATCTTTCGATATAAAAAAATCGCCCTGCAAAATTTACTACTGGTTTTTTGTTCAATTTTTTTTACGTTCGGGATATTGGAAATCGGCTTAAGGTATGTTCCTTCAAACC
>CAYGNV010000414.1:0-1854 GCA_964351355.1 uncultured Smithella sp. | reverse complement strand
CCGGTTATTGATGCTGTAAAAAACATTGTGACTTGATAGAAAGTAGTTAAAGAAGACGCTGACAGAAAATAAGAAAGGAGGATAGGATCATGATTGCAACACAAAAGATAACCCAAAAGCAGTATCAGAATTTCAGCGGGGTGTTGATGTTATCGGCCTGGGGTTTGGCGATGGTGGTTGCATCCTTCCTGTTCCTCTACATCGGTCACCTCCTGGATGAAATGCTGGGAACGGCACCGAACTTCATGCTGGGCTTATTCATGCTGGCGATCTTTCTCTGTGTCATGAGACTCTATCAGGAAGCGAAGGATAGAATGAAGGAGTTATAGCCGCTACATAAAAACATGATCTGTGTAATATAGCCCCCTCGGGTCCATAAGACGGAGGGGGCTTTTTTATGGCTGGAGTAATAACCGTTTAATCCAGCATTTCTATTTCCCGACGCCGTCCAATTCCGCTGAAGCCAGTTTGATGCTGGGCTTATTCATGCTGGCGATCTTTCTCTGTGTCATGAGACTCTATCAGGAAGCGAAGGATAGAATGAAGGAGTTATAGCCGCTACATAAAAACATGATCTGTGTAATATAGCCCCCTCGGGTCCATAAGACGGAGGGGGCTTTTTTATGGCTGGAGTAATAACCGTTTAATCCAGCATTTCTATTTCCCGACGCCGTCCAATTCCGCTGAAGCCAGTTTGATGCACACGGCCAGCACTTCGATGGCTTTTTCCAGTTCGGCGACTGGCGGCCGGGTCGGTGAAATGCGGATGTTGGTATCTTTCGGGTCATTGCCAAAAGGAAACGTCGCGCCGGCCGGTGTGATGGCCACGCCTGCTTCTTTACATAACGCCACGGCTCGTTTGGCGGCTGGCTTGGCCGTATCCAGGCTTATGAAATAACCGCCTGCAGGCTTGCTCCAGGTGGCGAGACCGCTGGAACCCAGTTCCTGAGACAACACTTTTTCAGCGATATCGAATTTGGGTTTCAGCAATTTGGCGTGATCTTTCATCAGACCGGCAATCCCACCCGGATACGCACTGATGAATTTTACATGACGTAACTGTTCCGCCTTGTTGGGACTGATAAACGTCGTTCCGAAGAGTTTGGAAATATACGCAAGGTTTGCGACGCTGGTTGCCATAAAACCCAGACCGGAACTGGAGAAGGTGATTTTTGACGTTGAGCTGAAGAGGTACACCCGGTTGGGATTACCGGCTTCTTCGCAGGCACGCAGCAGATTTGTCGGCTTTTTGGGGTTATCAACCAGATGGTGAACCACATAAGCGTCGTCGGCAAAAATCGTGAAATCCGGCGCGGCCGTTTTCATCGAAGCCAGCCTCGTTACCGTTTTATCGGAAACCGTATCTCCCGTGGGATTGGAGTAGGTGGGGACAAAAAGGATTCCCTTCACGACCGGATCCGCCACGGCTTTTTCGACTTCCGCCATATCAGGCCCGTCCGGGGTCATTTTAACCTGGATCATCTCGAATCCCATTTCGGAAAGCAGCAGGAAATGACGGTCGTAGCCGGGTACCGTGACGATCATCTTGGGCTTGTTGATTTTGCCCCAGGGTGCGGGGCTACCCACCAGGCCGCGCAACAGCGCCCACATCAGAACATTGGAAAGGATGAGCAGGCTGGCATTATTGCCGACCAGTGTTTCTTCCGGTTTAGCGTCTAAAATGCCGCAAAACAATTCACGCGCCTCCGGCAGGCCCAAAACCCCGCCGGGGTAATTGCGGATATCGAACCCGCTTTTGGTCATAATGTCCTTTTCCGTCACAGTGCTGAACAAGGTATTTGATAAGTTAAAATTATCGTCGCCGGGCTGTCCGCGTTCGATATTCAATTTCAA
>CAYGNV010000413.1:0-1856 GCA_964351355.1 uncultured Smithella sp. | reverse complement strand
ATGAAACCACAAAATGACCTAAAATAAGGGCAAAAATCATGAACTTGGGTTAATCCTTCCATGATTGTCGGCAGCACGCTTTCACCAACCTAAACACCTGTTATTAAATGACAAATGAAACATGTTTCTTCATCGACAGCTATTGGCAGGCTACTTGCTACTAATATGAGTGTCCACGATGTCCTGGCACTCAACAGGTAAGGTTTATAAACCCCGAAGGGGTTTCACGTCTATAGCTAATGGTGTCAACATACGTGCGACCCCGATGGGGTCGTAGATTGTTTTCGGGTATGTATTTCTATAAACCTATTATCCCTATGGGATAAAATAAATCTGGTTTGGTGGCGGAGAACAATTGAAGGTAAAGGCATTACGTTTAGCCGAGCAATTGATGCGGAACTGACGTTCCCGGGAACCGGTGTGGAAGGATGTTTCATTATGAAAAAAGAATTGACGGTCGTCGGGATTATTCCCCAATATCCGCGGCATTCTCAGAATAATATCTATGCGAAGATCAAAATGCCGTCGGTGGGTATTTTATCCGTCATGAGCCAGATTTCCCATCATCCCCGGTGCAAAAACGTTTACGCGATCGATGAAAACAATTACGGCGGACCCCTCACTGATCAGGGCGGGCCTGATCATTCTTTTTTGCAGGCCAGACAGCCCGCACACCTGGCGCTTTTTTACGGCGGCATGAGCAACGCCGTCCCCCGGCTGTTTACGCTGGCCCGGCAATATCAGGGCTTTGGCGCCATCACCATTGCCGGCGGCAGCCATGTCGATGCCCTGCCCGAAGAAGCGCTTATGTCCGGCATTGATATTGTGGTTCACGGTGAAGGAGAAGAGACGATCCTGGAATTGCTGGCCGTATTGGCGGCGGACAATGGTGGTGTTGCCATGAACCGAACGGGACTTACTTCCGTTTCAGGGATTAGCTTCCTTGACGAAACCGGCGCTTATGTCTTTACAGGCCCGCGTCAGCCGATCTGCGATTTGAATGATTTGGCCGATACGGATCTGACTTTGGTTAAATTTCTGAAAAAAAGATGGAGCGCCATACCCATCAACCGGGGCCGCGGCTGCAATTTCAGTTGCGAATTCTGCGTCGTGAACAAGCAATATGGAAAGTATAAATCCGCTTCGACGGATACGGCTTTGCGGCAATTGATTCAATATGCCGATTTGGGATACAGGGATTTCTTTTTCACCGACGATAATTTTGCCCAGAATCCCGCCGAGGCCATCGCGCTGTGCAATGCGATTGGCGACTATAAAAGAAATTTCAAAAAAAAGGTCAGCATGATTGTCCAGGTGCGCACGGAAGCGGCGGACAACGACGCATTGATCGAGGCCATGCGCCGGGCCGGCGTGACCACGCTGGCTATTGGTTACGAAAGTCCGCTTGACGAAGAATTGCAGGCGATGCGCAAAGGTGTGACGATAGAAAAATTAATTGCCCGCTCTAAAAAACTGTCCGACACCTTTTATCTGCACGGCATGTTCATTTTCGGCTATCCCGCGAACAAATTTTCGAGGGCAAGCACCTTCATTACGATTCGCCAGCGCGTTGACGCTTTTAAAACGTTTATTAAAAAAGCAAAGATTGACACGATCCAACTCCTCAATGCCGTCCCGCTGCCCGGCTCCGAGCTGAGAGCCAGACTGGAGCGCGAGGGCCGCCTTCTGCCTTTGTCGATGGTCGGCTGGGATAAATATGACGGCCTCTTCCTTTGTTACGATCCAAGACCGGACGGGCTCGACCCTGATGCTCTGCAAAACATGCCCAAACTGCTGATGAAAAAAAAGTATCTCGGAGGATTTCTCAGCCGGAAATTAAATTACGGCAACTGGCT
>CAYGNV010000412.1:0-1869 GCA_964351355.1 uncultured Smithella sp. | reverse complement strand
ATGATCAAACCCATGATGACCGTTGTCACCGACAAGGGAATCAGAACACCCCGACTGAATTTTTTGAGATGGTGCACCTTTCGAGTCAGAAGATGCGCCAGAAAAATCACCATTGCCACCTTGACCAGTTCAGTCACCTGAAACGAAAACACGCCCATATTGAGCCAGCGGGTCGCGCCGCCCCTTTTAATGCCGATATACGGAATAAAAAGCAGTAGCAGTAAAACAACGGAGATGATCACACCAGGATAGGCCACCTTCTTTAATTGTTCGTAAGGAATCTTGGTCATCACGATCATCACCAACAGACCGGCAAAAACAAAAAACAAATGTTTCTTAAGAAAGAATTGTCCGTCTTTGAACTTTTCCAGAGCCAGAATGGAACTCGACGAATAAATCATCGCAGTGCCCACCGTCACCAGAATCAAGGTAACCAGCAGCAATATCATATCCGGTGTATTGATTTCTTTTTTTACAGCCGCTTCCATTTATAGATTCCTGACCACTTCCTTAAAGTAATTTCCCCGTTCCTTATAATTGGCAAACTCATCAAAGCTCGCACAACCCGGCGATAACAGCACAATGTCTCCGGGCAGGGCTTCGCGATAGGCCGCTTCCGTCGCGGCCTTGAGCGTCGGTTCCTTACGGATTGGCACGGTTTTGCCGATCTGGGGTTCAATACGGTCCCGCGCTTCACCGAATAAAATGACCTGTTTTGTTTTTTCTCCCAGGAGCCCTTTCAGCACTTCAAAATTTCCATCCTTATCGCGTCCGCCCAGAAGCAAAATGACCGGCGTGGAAAATGTCTGAAGCGCCCGGACAACGGCATCCACATTGGTGCCTTTGGAGTCGTCATAAAATTTAACCGCTTTTTTCTCTCCGGCAAACTCAATGCGGTGCGGAAGACCGCGGAAACCGGAGATAGTCTTCACAATGCTGTCCGGCTCGCAGCCGCAAAAACGCGCCGCCGCTATCGCCGCCATGATATTTTCCGCATTATGCAAACCCGGAAGAGAAATCATGCTCAAAGGATAACGCTCCAGGGCGCCGTCCGGTTTTTTGTAAACAACACAATCACCGTGCAGAAACACACCCGCGGCCAGTTTTCGTCGTGAACTGAATTCCAGAATCTGCGAGCGAATAGACACGGAAAGACCTCTCTGCGTCTCGTCATCGGCGTTAAGAATCGCCAGATCGGCGCTTTGCTGATTTTCGAAAATCCGGGCCTTGATTCGGCGATATTCGTCAAATGAACCGTGATAATCGACATGATCGCAGGTAATATTCAGCAGCATCGCGGCGTGCGGACGGAAGGTCTTGATCCACTGCAGCTGGAAACTGCTGATTTCGGCGACAATAAAATCATCCGTCTGCCGGGATCCGGCATATTCAATTAAAGGAGTGCCGATATTGCCGCCGACAAATACTTTAAAGCCTGCCTGCTTTAATATTTCACCAAGCAGAGTAGTGGTCGTGGTTTTGCCGTTGGTGCCGGTCACGGCAATGATTGGAACTTTAATAAAACGATAGGCCAATTCGATCTCGCTGATAATCGGAATATTTCTTTTTTGCGCAGCCACCAGAATATCATTGTAGGGAGGAATTCCCGGGGAGGGCACAACCAGATCAACGCCGTCCAGAATCGTCGTATCATAGCGGCCGACGGTCAGCCACGGCTGGGAGGCGATTTGTTCAAACGCCTCTCCCCACTGGCGCTGCGGTTTTTCATCGGCTGCCACAACTTTCGCCTGCCTGCCGCCCAGAAACTGAGCGGCGGCAATGCCCGTCTTGCCCATGCCGATAACAGCTATCTTCATTCCCGAAAGTTCCATATTGCCTCTACCGTAATTTCAGCGTGCTGATCGCCAC
>CAYGNV010000411.1:0-1874 GCA_964351355.1 uncultured Smithella sp. | reverse complement strand
TCGTGGTGATCATGTTATATTTACGCGCGATAAAACCGTCCAGAAAATCCGTAATGGAGGCCAGGACAAACAGGGCCGCCAGCACCAGAGACCAGAAAGGACCTGGCGGCGCGAGCAGAAAAAACAAAAAGGGCACCACGCTGATGCGCGCCAGCGTTATGCTGTTGGGCAGGTTAAATATCTCGCGATTTTTGCTCATTCTTCTATCGTCCGCCAGTCTGTCTATAAAGCTTCGCAAATCATAAAGTCGTATTTATTTTTTCGGAACCTTTTTCCAGTCTTCCAGAAACAGGGCTATGCCTTTATCCGTCAGAGGATGCTGCGCCAGCTGCGCGATGACTTTAAAAGGAATCGTGGCGATATCGGCGCCCATTAAAGCAGCCTCCAAAACATGATTGGGATGGCGGATGCTGGCCACAATTACTTCGGTCTCGTATTCATAATTGTCGTAAATATCCAGAATCTGCTGCACCAGTGCCATACCGTCGTGAGCAATATCATCCAGGCGTCCGACAAAAGGACTGACGTAAGCTGCGCCGGCTTTGGCGGCCATCAAGGCCTGGAGCGGCGAAAAAATGAGCGTCTGATTGACGGCAATGCCTTCGTCGGCAAACATCTTCGTGGCCTTAAGCCCTTCAGTCGTCATCGGGACTTTAATCACGACCTGGTCTCCCAGACGGGTCAGCTTTCTGCCTTCGGCAAACATGCCTTTCGCCTCCAGACTGATCACTTCCAGACTGACCGGCCCTTCCACGATCTCCAGAATTTCCCTGACGACGGAATCAAAGCCTCTTTTTTCTTTGGCAATCAACGACGGATTTGTCGTAACGCCGTCCACCATCCCCAGCGCCAGTCCTTCTTTTATTTCCGTAAGATTTGCCGTATCGATAAAAAACTTCATAATTCCCCCTATGGTTCGAATGAACTATTTCTTTTCTGACAGATATTTCTCGTAGCACTCTGAACCACAAAAATATTGCTGCCGACCGTCTATCATTTTGATGTACGCCTGACTCTTGGGAACGTAGGTTCTGCAAAACGGATCCTGCACCAGATCCTCACCCTTGGGTTGCTCTCCGTCCACTCGGTAACTTTTTACATTCTGAGAGTTTTTCCGCAAAAACATCCTTACTACTCTATAACCCACATAAAGCAATACTAAAATAACCAATACTTTAAGAATATTCATAAGGTCCTTCTTTTTTATTTATCGTAAAGCTCAACAATTTTCTGATCGTCTAACCTGTCTTTCAATCCGCGCATCGAAACGCCAAATGCCGGATGAATCAGGTATGAAGCAATTTCACATATAGGTTCCAGCACAAAACGTCTTTGGTGCATATCGGGGTGCGGAACAATCAAATCAACGTCACGAATGATCTCCTGTCCATATAAAAGAAGATCAAGATCAATGATGCGAGGGGCACCAGTCAACGTTCGAACCCGCCCCATTTTCTCTTCAATATCCCGCAATGACCGAAAAAGCTGTCTGGGCAAAAGCGTTGTGCGAATTTCCGCCACTGCGTTGATGAACCAGTTTTGATTCTCAAGTTCTTCAAGATGATCTCTCATGCTCTGATCATCAATGACCGGCTCAGTTTTATAAAAAGATGAAACCCTTTCTAAAGTAATGCCTGACACATAAGACAGCTTGTCAATGGACTGCATGCATTGCTGCAAGGGATTACCCAGATTGGAACCAATGCCTATATAAGCAAGAATGCCTTCCAACATGACTCCAACTGCTTATTTGATATTTTTCAAGCCTAAAACATCCTGCATGTCGTACAGGCCGTTTTTCTGATTGACAATCCACTGCGCCGCGCGAATCGCCCCTTTGGCGAAATTATCCCTGCTTTGCGCGCGATGGATGA
>CAYGNV010000410.1:0-1876 GCA_964351355.1 uncultured Smithella sp. | reverse complement strand
TTCTTTTATTGATGAATGAACCAGAAAATCTAATGATGCGAAAAAACAACGATTAGCATGTCCGTATGTGTGTTCAAACTGTCCTATAAACAGCGATCTGTCAAGAGGAAAAATTGGTCTGAATAGCGCTATTGTCATGGCGCCGCACATAGGATATACAGGCGGGCATGGTTCAGGATGCCGCTAAAATCAAAGATGTTTTCAGACGTCGGTTATCAGCCTGGTACAGACGCCATCAACGTTCCCTTCCCTGGCGAAAAACGGGCGATCCATACCGTATCTGGATTTCGGAGATCATGCTTCAGCAAACCCAGGTGGATACAGTGATTCCCTATTATCATCATTTCCTGAAAGCTTTTCCCGGCGGTTACGCGCTGGCTGCCGCCCCCTTGCAGGATGTGCTCAAAACCTGAGAAAATCTGGAGTATTATTCCCGCGCCAGGATTTATAAAAAATACTTTCATATCGGGATGCCGCGCCAGCAGCACCCTGCGCAGAGCCGTTCTTCTTTGCTCACCCATGCCGCTTTGAGAGGTTCCGGTAACCGTCAGCGCTTTGGTTTGGACATGCCTGTCTTTGCAGCCCGCCTCCCGGGAATCGATCAGCAGACTGACGGAAGGATTAGCAGAGAGATTCCGGTATTTTTTTGTGTTCTTTAACGTCGCCATCTAAATTTCGCGGCCGTGTTCATCCGTCGCATGCGACATCAGCGAACAGTGCGGCTCTCCTTCCGACACGGTGGCCAGAACGCATGCTTTATTTGCCTGAATCAGATCTCGAATATCTTGGCACATCGCCCAGCTCCTTAATGTGAAGGGATGAGTTGATGGGCTTCTAACAAAAGAGCCTATAAAATATTAAGAAAGTTTTTTGACTAAAAATATGCAAGTTGAATTATTTAAATAAATCATGGTAGCTTCATTGAGAATTTTTTTGAGGTCATGCTGAATGAATGGAAATAACCGCGCTTATATTAGAGTGGGCGCTTGTGTAAAAGTGGTGCAGAAGCAGGATCAACGGACGGGCCATATCACCTGCGGCATTGTGCAGGCCATTCTGACAAAATCAGGCATGCATCCGCACGGTATCAAAGTGCGCCTGGAGGGCGGAATAGTGGGCCGGGTCAAAGAAATCCTTTGATACGTCATCAGACCAACACTTGAAAGGTAATTCAGCTCGATTGCAATTGCAACTGTGCCGCTGTAGAACATGTTTATGGAATCAGGAGGTATTTTCGTTTTGAAAAACAACATCACAACACTCAACGAATTTGAAGGGGCAACCCTGCTCAGACAGCGGGAAATCTCTGTTATTGACGGTGTTCTGGCCAATGATTATTTGGAAGCCGCTACGGCGGCCAATAGGCTTGGCTTTCCGGTCGCGCTGAAGATTTGTTCCGAGGCTGTCCCTCACAAAACCGAACGGGGCGGGGTTGTCCTGAATATTAAAGATGCATCCGCCCTGAGCAAGGCCGTCCGGGAGATGAAGAATAAATTTTCTGATGTTCCCCATGCGCTTCTGGTGCAGAAGATGGCCCGGCCCGGCACTGAACTCATCCTGGGGGTCAGGCGCGATCCCGTGTTTGGCCCCGTGGTCCTCGTAGGGATCGGCGGCATCTTCACCGAAATTTTCCGGGACACGGCCATCGATCTTGCCCCCGTGGACGAAAAAGCCGCGCTCGCGATGCTCCGGCGTCTCAAAGGCGTCGCCCTTCTTGGCGGCTACCGCGGCCAGGAGCCCCTGGATATTGTCGCTATCTCCAGGGCCGTCTCGGCGCTTTCCCGGCTCATATCCGAACGTCCGGATATTCTTGAAATCGACGTGAATCCCTTCATCGCTTACCCGGATGGGGCTGTGGCCGTGGATGCCCTGGTGC
>CAYGNV010000409.1:0-1888 GCA_964351355.1 uncultured Smithella sp. | reverse complement strand
CTTTTCTGACAAAAGATGGCCTTTCGGGATTGAGTTCTCGGACAGCCTCCTAGCACATGTGGGGCATAATATGCGGGATTATTCCAGGGAGCCGAATTCGGCAGCCCATTAGCCGGCGCCACAGGCCCCCAATCCAACAAAAACAAAGCGGACAGATGTTTTGTGCGCGCTGCCGCTTGTGCCGTCATAACACTGTATCCATCTACAAGAACAATGTCATTGTCGGCGCCTTGATTACCCCACATTTCTTTATCGCGGGTGACGACGATATTGGTGTGATTCGCCGTCTTCGTCAGAAAATTACCAAGTCCTGAGGGAGAAAGCGGGTTTGATGTATTGAGACGAACAAAATAATCGTTGGCCATGAAAGGTTCGCGATAAAAATAATGTTTCCCTAACGCACCTGCATGTTCGAAGGCAAACTCGTAGGTCGCGCCTTTAGTGATGGTTAGCGGCCCCCATTCACCCGTGGCGCCGATTGTATATGTGACAACCGGCGTGCCAATCCTCCGCGCCGTGATAGGGTGGATTTCATATATTTCCAGAGTTCCCAGCGCACCGGTATTTTGCGGAAAATAAGCGGCCTTTCCGGCAATTTCAACTGTAACGCCTGAAGCAACCGGTATACTAACCGTGGAGGGACTTCTACCGTTGAAGAACCGGAACATTTCTGCAAAAGATTCCGGCGAAGTGCAAACCTGTGTATGCGCCTGGTCTAGGATGTAGAAATTCGTTGCCCCGACAATCTTTCGAGCGTAGGGATCTGCCGGAGGTCCTGCCCCGCCCAGCCAGCCATCAGCCCAGATAGCCAGAGTGGGCACGTTGCCCGGAAGGCTTAGGGCAGTTGCTCCATCCACATTAACATAGCGGGCGACTTTGGCGGCACGTATGGGGTCGCTCAGATAAGCTTGGCTCACGGAGGTACCACGGGAATGGCCGATGAGTTCCACTTTATCGGCGCCGGTTTTCGCCAGCATTGTGTTAATTATAGTGTCAAGCGGTATAACCTGATTTGCAGGAGTGGGCGCACCTGTTCCGGTGTCATGTTCATAAACAGCCAGATAACTGAGCGGATAACCGTTGGCGATAAAGCGCTGCGCCTGAGATTCAAACTGGGCGGCTGAACCTGAACTTCCGTGCACAAAAACAATCGGCCTTTTGGTGGGTAACGGATCATCAGAACCGCCGCACCCATTCATCAAAAAAACCAAAACCAGTAAAGCAAAAGAAAGTGTTACATAGCGTGTAAAAACCTTTTTCATTTTTACTCCCTCCTTTTTTTGAATTTTCTGTTTGCGTTTGATCCAAAAAGCATTTTCGGCTTTTTATGTCAAGATGATTTTGCCCAGAGGATTTCGCCCACCGAACCCGAACCGACCAATGGGAGGACATCCTATATCGGGGTGTTAAATTTATGTTAAAGTTTATGTTAAAGTTTATTGACAAACCCGATTAAAGATATACTATTAAAATGATAGCAAATTAAATTATCATTAAAAATGGGGGCTGAATATGAAGAGATTGATTTTAATAGCAGCGGCAATAATTTTAGCGTTAAATGTTGGCGTTGCAGGAGCGAAAGATTATGAAATTTCAAAGAAAGCAGGCGATCTGAGCATTCAGGTCAATATCGACAAGAACCCGCCCGTGACCGGTATCAACAAAATGACTGTTGCCATCAAGGATGTCGCAGGCAAACCGGTGACGGACGCGACGGTAGCCATCGATTACGGCATGCCGCCGATGCCCGGAATGGGGGCCATGAATTACAAGACGCAGGCGGCATTAAAAGGCGAAAGCTATCGGGCAACGCTTAATTTCTCCATGTCCGGCCCCTGGTTTATCAATATTAAAATTAACCGCGATGGTAAAGCACAAACGGTAAAAC
>CAYGNV010000408.1:0-1912 GCA_964351355.1 uncultured Smithella sp. | reverse complement strand
TCAAGAACTTGGCGACCCAGCAGGAGATCTGCGACGTTTACCGCGACGTTTACGGAGAGTATCGGGACCCAGGATTATATTAAGGAGATAATGATGTCGGCAAGAAAAATTCGAGTGATGGTGGCTAAACCGGGCTTGGACGGTCATGACCGGGGCGCGCGCATACTGGCTCGCTGTTTCCGCGACGCCGGTTTTGAAGTGATATACACCGGCTGTCACCAGACCCCGGAACAAGTCGCCGTGGCGGCCATTCAGGAAGATGTAGATCTCGTAGGCTTAAGCTGTCTGTCGGGCGCGCATCGCGTTTTATTTCCGCGCGTCGTGGAATTGCTCAAGGAAAAGGGCGCTTCGGATATTACCGTGATCGGCGGCGGCATTATCCCCGAACAGGATTTCCCCATGCTCTACGACGCGGGCATCAAAGCGATTTTTACACCCGGTGCTTCTCTGGACGACATTGTGGACTGGATTCGCACCAACGTTCCAACCAAAGCCTGATTTAAACTCTGGCAATAATGACCTATGGAAACCATTAAAAAAATATGCGCGGGCGACGTTCGCTCGGCCTCGCGCCTGATCCGGGATCTGGAAGACAAGCTGCCGCAGGCTCGCCTCAGGCTCAAACAACTTTTCCAACACACAGGCAAATCCTTTATTATCGGCATTACCGGCGCCCCCGGCGCGGGCAAGAGCACGCTGACCGACGTGCTCATCGGCGAGTTTCGCAAACACAAGAAAACCGTCGGCGTCCTGGCTGTTGACCCGACCAGTCCCTTCTCCGGCGGCGCGATTCTGGGGGATCGCATCCGCATGCTGCGGCACGCGGAAGACGAAGGAGTCTTCGTCCGGTCACTCGCCACACGCGGCGCACTGGGCGGCCTGTCGCAGGCCGCGGGCGGCGCCATCCACGTGATGGAGGCGATGGGCAAAGACGTCATCATAGTCGAAACCGTCGGCATCGGCCAGCAGGAACTCGATATCATGCATCACGCTCACAGCGTCATCGTTGTCCTGGTGCCCGGCATGGGCGATGAAATTCAAGCCATGAAGGCCGGCATCATGGAAATCGCCGATGTTTTCGCCATTAACAAAGCCGACCGTCCCGGCGCAAAACAGCTGCATACGGAATTAGCCGCCATGCTCAATATCTCGCCGCTGCAGCCCGGTTCGTGGCGACCGCCCATCGTCAGCATCGGCAATCTGTACGAGTCGGCAGGCTTTGCTGAAAAGACGGCGGAGCTGATGCAAAAAACATCAGATCATCACGCGCATCTGTTGACGAGCGGGCAACTGGCCTTGCGCATGGAGCGAAAAGCCCAGATGGAAGTTTCCGACGCGCTGCGCACAAGTATTCTGGAGCCTATCCTGCAACAACTCATTGGAAGCGGCGAATTAAAAAGCATTGCTCAAAGAGTCAAAAACCGGGAAGTGGATCCCTACACCGAGGCGGAAACTATTGCCCGCCGCTTCCTCAAGTCAGGAGAAATACTATGACACCGACAGGCAGAAAAAACGGAATGACGAAAAACCCGGCAAAGAGAAAAGCAACCGCCTCTAAGAAAACCGCATCTCCCCCCTCTTCCGCAACCCGCGGTCTGGTCATCGTGATTACCGGCAACGGCAAAGGCAAGACCACCGCCGCGTTTGGTCAGGCGCTGCGCGCCGTCGGCCAGGGCTACAAAGTCTTTATCATCCAGTTCATGAAGGGCCGGGACTACGGCGAATTTGTGGCAGCCGAAAAATATCTGCCGCGTCTGACGATTCGCCGTTCGGGCCTCGACAGCTTTGTCATGCGCGACCATCCTGCCCCCGTGGACATTGAGCTAGCCCGGCAGGGCTTTGATCTAGCCAAAAAAGCCGTCACCTCAGGCAAATATGATATGATTATCCTCGATGAAATTAATGTGGCGGT
>CAYGNV010000407.1:0-1945 GCA_964351355.1 uncultured Smithella sp. | reverse complement strand
TGGACCATAAAGAAATATGATTGTCGGATTTCAGCCATGAAGAAGATCGCATTCGCTGTGGAGAATTTCAGCAGGTATGCCGGAGGCGCGGAGTCATACGCCGTTAATCTGGCAACCACGCTGATCGAGAATGGCTGGGAAGTGCATCTGCTTGGCGAATCCTGGGATGGCGAACCGAAAGAAGCTCATTTTCATGAAATCCATATTCCTCGCTTCCTGCCGGCGTGGCTCAAACTGTTATTGTTCGCCTTCAAGCACAAAAAAATTATCACTAAACAGAATTGTGACGTGGTGGTGGGTTTTGGCAATACGATTTATATGAACGTCTATCAAAGTCACGGCGGCGTACACCAGCTTTCAACTGCCAGGATGGTTTATGCGGAACGAAATGTCATAAAGCGCATTGTAAAACGCATATTCATTGTGCTGTCCATGAAGCAATGGGTAAGGGCATGGATAGAATCGGCGCCGTTTCGGATGAATCCGAGGCCTAGGATTGTCGCTATCGCACAGATGATTAAAAAAGATATGGAATTGTTTTTCCACACGAATCCGGATGAAATAGAGGTCGTCTATAATGGTGTCGATACTAAACGGTACAACAGCGCTTTGCGGGAGCAAAGCAGGGATCGGCTCAGGGGGCCATGGGGCGCCGCCGATCATGATGTTGTGTTTCTGTTTGTGGCCTATGACTTGAAGAAAAAGGGGATTGAACCCCTGATCGAGGCTGCCGCAAAATTAAAAATGACCGGAAATGATAACTTCAAGATTGTTGTAGTCGGCGGATTGCCCTATCGCTCTCTTGAAAAACTTATTGCACGCCTTGACCTTAAAAGTCATGTCCTCTTCGCGGGACGGGTTAAATCGATGAGTGACTTTTATGCAGCGAGTGATGTCTTTGTGCTTCCAACATACAGCGACGCCTGCTCACTGGTGGTAATAGAAGCCATGGCCAGCGCTCTCCCTTCCATTACCACCACGGCCAACGGCGCCTCCGGCATCATCACCGACGGCCAAAACGGCTATGTCATTCCTCATCCGCCTGATCCTTCCGATCTGGCCTGCAAGATGCGCCTGTTGATGGGGAATGAAAAGCGCCACAGCATGCCTGAAGAAGCATTGCTTGCCGGCCGAAAATACTCCGCCGAAAAAAATCACCGGGAGATGATGAGCGTGTTTGAGGAAGTGGCAAACGGCAGCAACCGTTGCTGATTTATCCGCTTTCCAGGGATTTAACAGAAGCTTTAAAAGTTTGCTATTATCTATAAGCCCACAACATATGTGGCTTGTCTTCAAATTGAAATAACTTAAAATTGAATTTTAATAGGAATATTTTTAGTGACTGAATGTTCTCGTTTTCATTTCTACCGGAGTGTATTTCTATAGCCATTTGATCAATTTTATTTAAAATCTCTTCTGGCGTATTGAACAGGATATCATATTCGGCACCCTCACAATCAATTTTCAGTAAGTCACACTTGCATAAATTGTTCTCCTTGAACACTTCAGATAATGTCAAACAGGAGACCTCTATAGAGTCGCCATTGCCCTTACAAACATTATCAATGATGGTTGCTGACGTCGTGAACGAATCGGTATTATCAAAATTAAGTTTGATTTTCCCGTTGTAGCCACATACCGCTTTGTTAAAACAATTTATTTTTTCTGATATATTCAGTTCTTTGTTTTTGATGAGTTGCTGAAAATTGGGATAGATGGGTTCATAAGAATAAACGCTGCAAGCTGGATATTTTGATAATGCAAACAATGAAAAAAAACCTACGTTTGCACCAATATCAATAATGGTGGCATTATTTTTAATTGGTTTTTTCAGGCCTATGGAATAAGCATTTTCCATGAAAATTTCTTTAAATTCATGATGTAATCTCTTAGGAACGTCAATCCTTATATTGTTTTTTGCAATGAATAAAAGGTTGTCACCTTT
>CAYGNV010000406.1:0-1959 GCA_964351355.1 uncultured Smithella sp. | reverse complement strand
ATCTTATCAACAGGCTTCGAAATAAAATCATCACAACCGGCTTCAATTCCCTTTACCCGGTCTTCCGTTTCCCGCAGTGCGGTAACCAGAATTATCGGAAGCAGCCGATGTATATTATCTTGCCTGACCATACGGGTAATTTTAAAACCATCCATGCCGGGCATCATGACGTCCAGCAGAATCAGATCGATTTGATTCACGGAGAGTTTATCCAGCGCTTCTTCGCCGCTTTCCGCCGGGACAATTTCATAACCCTCCGGAACAAGATAGGCTTCGAGAAGTTCTATATTTTTGGGCTGGTCATCAACAACCAAGATTACCGGTTTGTCTTTCATAGTCATATGAGAAAATTCACCTAAGATATTTACTGATTTCTTTCGCAAAAGTGCGCGTATTGATCGGCTTGCCTATGAATCCGCTGTTAGATATTGTTTTTGCCTCCTCTATGACCCCATTAATAGCGGGGACAATCGAAGCAGTCACAAAAACAATGGGAATATCGCATGTCTCTTTGTCTTGACGTAATATCTTGGCGGCTTCGGTACCGAGCATATCCGGAAGCCGCACATCCATAATGATGATATCCGGCTTTTCTCTCCTGGCAATGGCAATTCCATCGGAAGCATTTTCAGCTTCAAATACTTCGAAGCCGGCAACCTCCAAAAGGTCTTTTTCCAGCAGTAGATTGTTTTCATTATCATCGACAACCAATACTCTCTTCCTCATCTCACACCTCTCTCATGGATATAATAGGCAAAGTAAACCGGACAGAGGCGCCTTTATTGAGCCCCTCTGATTCTACGGAAAGCTTCCCGTTGTGCAGCTCAACCAGCTTTTTAGAGAGCGGCAAACCGAGTCCGGTCCCCTCCGTTACCCGGGAATAGGGGGTATCGACACGGAAAAACCCCTCAAATATTTTTGCCATGTTCTCAGGTGCGATACCGATCCCCGTATCCCAGACCACTACTTCTATCTCGGAATCGGTTTTCTTCGCCCGCATGCCGATTTTACCACCCTCGGGGGTAAATTTAACTGCGTTGGAAAGCAGGTTGTAAATTATCTGTTTTACCTTGAGATCATCCGCCTCAATTTCCGGCAGATCTTCGGCTATTTCAATCAGCATTTCGATCTTCTTTTTACTGACCATATCCGCTAACAGCAGTGAAATCTCATTTAACAGGCTTTTCATGGTTAAGCTGGATAATGTCAGATTCATCTTTCCGGCTTCAACTTTTGCCATATCCAGTATCTGATTGATCAGTAAGAGAAGGTGCTTTCCGCTGGTTAAAACATTATTAGCGTATTTCTTCTGCTTCTCATTAAGCGGGCCGAACGTCTCGTCGTATAATACCTCGGAGAAACCGTTAATGGAGTTAAGCGGGGTTCTGAGTTCATGCGACATGTTGGCCAGAAATTCAGATTTTACCCGAGCGGTATGTCTTAACTCGGCGGCTAACTCCAGTAACTCTCCATGGGCTTTTTCCAGACCGGCTTCTATCTCCTTGCGTTCGGTGATGTCCTCGATAGCCAGCAGGATGATCCGTTCTTTTCCCGACGCTCGTGCAATCTGCCGGGCATTCAAAAGCATGATGCGCCTGCCAACGCCGGTAAAATCGTGTTCGACCTCGTAGTTGTCAAAACTTGCCTTTTCGGGCAGGATGTTTTCCAGCAGTTCCCGCAGCTTGGGGATATCCCACTGTTTATTGCCCAGGTCATAGATAAGCTGCCCCATGGTGTCTTCAGGGTTTACCTTGAAGAATTCATAGAAGGAGCGGCTGGCGGTGACCACCCGGAGATTTTGATCCAGAGAAATTAAGGGTTCACGCACGGTGTTGATGATGCTCTCGGCGTATTCACTGACTTCATCCGCGGCTGTTTTTATAACCGCCAGCTCTTTTCGGGTCTTTTCCAGACCGGCTTCTATCTCCTTGCGTTCGGTGATGTCCTCGATAGCCAGCA
>CAYGNV010000405.1:0-1982 GCA_964351355.1 uncultured Smithella sp. | reverse complement strand
GACAGATGCAGACGACTCCGCTGGTCTATTTTATCATGGCCAACGTTTGTCTGATCATGGGATTGTCCATGCTCGATGTTTTCAAAATTTCAATCCCGATTCCGCAAAGGATGATGAAATATTCCGGTGGCGGTAAAAAAGGTTTTATTGCCAGTTTTCTGTTGGGCGCGGCCTCCGGTTTTGTGATTGGTCCCTGTACCGCGCCTGTGTTGGGTGTGCTGCTTGGTTTTGTGGCGCTGCAGACCCATGTTCTATTAGGCATCGGCCTTCTGTTTGTTTTTGCCTTCGGCATGGGGACGCTCTTGATTCTTGTCGGAACGTTTGCCGGATTTATTTCATCACTGCCGCGATCGGGGGCCTGGATGACTATAATTACAAGGGTTTTCGGCGTTATTTTGATTGGCGCGGCCGAATATTTCCTGTATACGGCAGGTACGCTTGCTTTTTAATTAAAGGAGTATCATGCGAAAAACAGTTCATGTTTTTATTGTTTTACTTTGTATATCGATCTTTGTTCCCGTATCCGTCTCATGGGGCCAGTTTATTCCTAATGCGCCATTTAAACCCCAATACCCCGCCGCTTTGGATTTTACCCTCAAGGATCTGCAGGGTAAAATATTCCGTCTGAGTGCTCAGCGCGGCAAGCCGGTGCTGATTTTTTTCGGAACAACCTGGTGTCCCGGATGCCGCGCCGAAATCCCCGCTTACAAAAAAATTTACGAAACCTACGCGCCGCGCGGCCTGGAAGTGATTTATGTTAACATCATGGAACCGGCGAAAAAAGTGCAGCGATTTGCCCAGGCCAATGCTCTTCCCTACCGGACGCTGTTGGACGAAGACGGCAGCGTGGCCAATGCCTACAATGTCGTCGGTGTGCCCATGATCATGCTGGTGGACAAAGACGGCAATATTATTAAAGTTGGCCACAGCTCGTTGGAGATGCCGCTGGACAAAGTTTTGCGGGTAAAGTAAGAACGCACAAAGGCATGTCCGGAAGGATAAGCCCTGATGCACTCCTTAAATAAAACAGCAATAAAAATAGATCTTCAGGAGAAGGTGGATCCATGAAACAAAATTACTGGCTGCATAACTTTACAAAATCCGATACGGACCGCTGGATTAGCGGTGTCTGCGGCGGATTGGGAGAATATACGCCTATTCCTTCCTGGGCATGGCGCTTATTGTTTACCTTGCTGGTTCTTTGTTTTGGAACAGGACTCCTCCTTTATCTCCTGCTTTGGATTTTTGTCCCGCGCAAGGCGCCGGCCGGATCATCCGGACCGTGACAAAAGGAACTATTTAAACAAGGAAGGGTTGGAGATGAAGTATCAAGACGATATTTATATTTATGAGTGGGCGAACTATTTTGACAACAACTGCAACAGTTACTATATCGGCGGAGGCGTACAGGCGCTCATTGATCCGGGCCTGACGCGCTACCTGCCCGATTTGCTCAATCAGATGGCGAACGACGGCATCAAAAAGAAAAACATCCGTTACGTGATCAACACGCATTCTCATCCCGATCACTTTCAGGGTTCCGAACTTTTTGATCAGGAAACGGTGAAGATCGCCCTGCACCGCAAGGAAATGGATTTCCTCAAGGGCATCGGCGGCGAACTCTACGGTCTCTTCGGCATCACCGTGCCCCAGATGCAGATCAACATGCAACTGGAAGACGGCAAGCTCGAACTGGGCGACCAGATATTCAAAGTCATTTCCATTCCCGGCCATACGCCCGGCTCCATCGGACTTTACTGGCCGGCAAAGAAAGTCCTCTTCTGCGGCGATGTCGTGTTTCAGCAGAATGTCGGCCGCACGGATTTTCCCGGAGGCAACGGCGCCTTGCTGAAAAAGAGTATCGTCACGCTATCCGATCTGGACATCGAGTTGCTTTTACCCGGGCACATGGGCATTATCGAAGGCCGGGAGAAAGTACAGGACAATTTTAACATTATCATTCAAAATATTTTCCCCAACAT
>CAYGNV010000404.1:0-1982 GCA_964351355.1 uncultured Smithella sp. | reverse complement strand
TGGCGGCGAGGTCCGCACCAGAGTCTATGTCGATATTGATAAAATTGCCAGACAAGCCGTGATTGAGCTCGGTTATAATCACGCGGCCGTCGGCTTAAACGGACATTTAATGGGCATACTCAACGCAATTATTCCCCAATCGGAAGATATCAATCAGGGAACCAGCTGCCTTTTAAATAAGGATCGCGAGATCGGAGCGGGCGATCAGGGGATCATGTACGGCTTTGCCTGTGACGAAACGCCGGAACTCCTTCCTCTGCCCTATGTATTGGTCAATAAAATGATGCGGGCCTTTGAGTATTGCCAGGATCCGATTTTCGCGCCGGATGGGAAAGGGCAGGTATCCGTTGACTATGACACCAAAACGGGAAAACCCCTGCGCCTGGCAAAGGTATTGATGTCCAACGCGATTGATTACCGTTATGTCAAAGGCGATCGGTTAAAAGTGCGAGACCGTGCCAAAAAGATCGCTTTTGATTGTCTTAAAGATTATGTGGATAAGAAGACGGAATTTTTGTTTAACCCGACCGGGGAATGGAATGCCATCAATTCCTGCAGCGCGGCGGATTCAGGCGTGACCGGACGCAAACTGGTTGTGCAGTTTTACGGCGGGTATCCCGGCGCACAGCTGGGCGGCGGGGCGGTCGTCAATAAAACACCGGAGAAAGTTGATTGTTCGGCGGCCTTCGGCGCCCGTTACGTTGCCAAAAATATCGTGGCGGCGGGGCTTGCTTCCAAATGTGCAGTCCAACTGGCTTACGCCATCGGTATTGCCGATCCTTTCTCGATTTATGTCAATACTTTCGGCACGGGAAAAGTACCGGATGAGAAGCTGGCGAAAATTATCGAAACGCATTTTGATTTGACGCCGGAAGGCATGATCGAGAAATTTGCTCTGCTGGATGGGGATATTTATCGTAAAATTTCCCGGACGTTCTTTATGGATGATTACCGCTGGGAAAAAACAGATAAGGTGAAAGATCTGCAAAAAGCTGCTAAATAGATTAAAAGACAAGCAGGAGAATATTGTGATTTCAAGATATTCAAGAGAGAAGATGGCGGCCATCTGGAGCGAGGAAAACAAGTACCGGAAATGGCTGGATGTGGAAGTGGCGGCCTGCGAGGCGATGGTCAAACTGGGCAAGGTTCCCGCCGATGCCGTCGAAAACATCAAGGCCAGGGCGGTTATCAACGTGGCCCGGATCGATGAAATTGAAAAAATCACCAAGCATGATGTCATTGCCTTTGTTTCATCGCTGACGGAAGTGATCGGCGAGGACGGCCGTTTTATTCACATGGGGCTGACCTCCTCCGATGTTCTGGATACGGCGCTGGCCGTGCAGTTAAAGGAAGCCGCCGACATTCTCCTCGCTGATCTTGATCAGCTTCTGCCGGTGTTGAAAAAAAGAGCAATCGAACATAAAAACACTCTAATGATCGGTCGTTCGCACGGCATTCATGCCGAGCCGATTACATTCGGTTTGAAGATGGCGCTTTGGTATCAGGAAATGCAGCGTAACCGAGATCGTCTTGTTCGGGCCAAAGAAACGGTAAGCTATGGAAAAATCTCCGGCGCAGTGGGCACCTTTTCGTTTATTGATCCGTTTGTCGAGGAGTATGTCTGTGAAAAACTGGGTCTGAAACCCGCGCCCGTGTCGTCGCAGATTGTTCAGCGTGACCGGCATGCGGAGTTCTTTACCACGCTGGCGATTATCGCATCGTCGCTGGATAAGTTTGCGCAGGAAATCCGTTTACTGCAAAGAACCGAAGTCCGGGAGGTGGAGGAGTATTTCTCGCCGGGTCAGAAAGGGTCTTCGGCAATGCCGCACAAGCGCAATCCTGTGCTTTCGGAAAATATCTCCGGCTTAGCCAGACTGGTGCGTTCATACGCGGTTGCGGCTCTGGAAAATGTTGCTCTGTGGCATGAGCGCGATATCAGCCACTCCTCCGTGGAGCGGGTGATCGGGCCGGATGCCACGATT
>CAYGNV010000403.1:0-1990 GCA_964351355.1 uncultured Smithella sp. | reverse complement strand
GTTTGCGGCAGCCAGTAAGGACGCGCGGTTACCAGGATGATGATATTATCGGCTGTCGGTTCTTCCAGGGTTTTTAACAGGGCATTGGCCGCCTGTTCATTCATTTTATCCGCGTCGTCGATGATGAAGACGCGCCGGCGCCCCTCCAGGGGCTTAAAGGTCATCTGCTCCTGAATGTTGCGGATGGCGTCAATGCGGATAAATTGCGCCTGGGTTTCCAGCACGTGAATGTCCGGGTGGCTGCGGTGGATCATTTTCCTGCATGAGGAACAGTTGCCGCAGGAATCATATCGTTCGGCGGCGTTTTCACAATTCAACGTCTGAGTGAATGCCAGCGCCAGGGTTTTCTTGCCGATGGCGTCAGGCCCGCTGAAAAGATAAGAGTGCCCGACCCGCTCTTGAGCCATGGCTTTTTGCAGCATGCCGATTTGTTTTTGATGACCGTAAATATTTGCAAAAGACATAGGGAAATGAAACCGCCATAAAGGTTAACGCTGCCTGTTGATGAACTCCATCACATGCCTTCGGGTGTCTTGGGCAATCATGTCCACGGTCTGCGCCGCGTCAATCAATCGAAAGCGTTCGGGCTCCGTTGCATAGAGGCTCAGGTAACCCTGCCGCACCCGGTTGTGAAAATCCAGTTTTTCTTTTTCAAAGCGGTCGGCTACCGACGGATCTTTGAGCCAGGCGTCGCGCCGGCCGGCTCTTTGCAGTCCGGTTTCCACCGGCAAATCAAAAAGCAGTGTTAAATCCGGATTTAAGTTCTTCGCGCAATAATCGTTAATCGTTCGGATAAAAGCGGGATCAAGCCCTCGGCCCGCTGCCTGATAGGCGAATGTCGCGTCGGAAAATCGGTCGCATAATACATATTTTCCCTCTTTCAGCGCAGGCCAAACGACTTCTCTCACGTGCTGTGCTCGCGCCGCGCAAAACAGGAACAGTTCCGTTTCCGGGCACATGGCGTGATGACCGCGGTTGAAGAGAATATCGCCGATTTTACGGCCGATGGGGGTTCCCGATGGTTCCTGTGTTAGCAGCACGGGAATATTTTTTCCAGTCAAATACTCGCTCAGAAGTTTTACTTGCGTTGATTTGCCGGAGCCTTCGACGCCCTCAAAGGTAATGAACTTATTCATGGGCTGTTCTCCCGAAGTCAAGGGTATTGCGGATGTTGCAGCGACCTTATCCCGTTTTTTTGCTTAGTTTCAAAAGAGTTCATAGCGAATGATGATTCGCATTAAAAAAAGCAGGGGAAAGATCCGCCGGCCCCGACGGATATTCCCCCAGGTTTATGGGTCTGGCTGAAATTATTACTTTTCCTCTCCGGGAACAATCGCTTCCACCGGGCATTGATCGCAGCAGGCGCCGCAGTCTGTGCACAACTTGGGATCAATCACGTATTTGTCTTCGCCTTCGGATATTGCTTCCACCGGACATTCATCCTCGCATGAGCCGCAAGCAATGCATTCTTCTGTAATCACATATGTCATTTTCTTAAAAGTCTCCTTTAATCAAAAAATTTTAGCATTTTTTCGGGCGTGCCGGCGCTTAAACAGACACGACTTCCTTAATGGAAGGCACTTGCTGTTTAATGATTTTTTCGATGCCCATTTTCAAGGTCATCTGCGCCATCGGGCAGCCGTGGCAGGCGCCGGTCAGTTTGACTTTGACCACGCCATCTTCGGAAACGTCAACCAGCTCCACATCGCCGCCGTCCGCCTGCAGACCGGGCCGAACCTTTTCTAGCGCTTGTTGTACTTGCTCTTTCATAAATAATCTCCATTTTTTATGTTGCGTTCATGGTCTGTCGCCTGCGGAATCAACGCGGCATTTCTTTAACCATATCTTTGACGACCGAGCGGGCGACATCGGACAGTTCCGGTTTGAATACCATGTAACTTTCCGTCAGATTATGGCCTGCCTTCCACATGATTTTTCCGGTTTCCGCATCGATCAACTTGAAGCCGACGCTGACCTTAGCCAGTTTCTT
>CAYGNV010000402.1:0-1993 GCA_964351355.1 uncultured Smithella sp. | reverse complement strand
AGGCACGGTCGTCTATACGGCCAAGGACAAAAAGAACAGCAAGAGCTTCCCGGCAGCGTTATCGAAGACGTACAGGTCATCCGGGAAATCCTTATGCATTTGGGGCTCTGGCTGGTCCGATCACGACTGCCGCCAAAAATCCATGACCCGCCAAACATCGAATACGCCACTGCTGATCTCCTAATCCAACCACACACCAACGTTATCTACGGCGACCCCGAATACTCCTGGGATGATTACATCCAATCTTAACGTCACAACACATTTGAAAAATATGGCGTGCTGGAGAGGCATGTCTGGATTCCGGTTAAATTGGCTTTCTTGACGTCTGAACAGACCGAAAGGAGAGGAGATTTCTCAATAGAACGAATGTTGCCAAATACTTTCAGCGGCGTCATCAGCGCAACATCCCACATCTTGTGGCAAAATTTTCTTGACATACAAGACGGCGTTTTTTATACTTCACCGCACTAAAAGAAAGTTCTTATCAATTCAATAATATCAATGGATGATCTGATTGTGCTAAACTCCAGTCGAATTAATGGCAGAAAGAGATCATCAAAGAGGGAAACATCATGAAAAAATATTTTACTTCTGCTTTGGGGCGCACGCTTGCGCTGACGGGTTTCTCGCTTGCGCTCCTGTCCATCAGCTGCGGGGGCGCAGACCACACGGCGGTCCCGGCGCAAGACGGCATCGTCATCGCCCGCCACAATCTCGATGAAGTCCCGAACGCGGCAAGCCATGTCCGTTATGCAACAATCACTCCCGACGGCCGGCGCACCTACCTGTCCGGTTTATTTGACTTGTCGGCATCGCATGAGCTTGTCGGCATTCCCCAAAACACGCTCGCCCTTGTCACGGAATATCACTCGGACAACTGGGAAGAACTCGCCGAAGATATCCAGCCGGTGTCATTTGTCAACGGCGCTCATGATCTGTCTTTTCAATACTCGGGAACGCAGTTTATTTCGAAGCGCCTCGCAATTGTGGACATGGATGCGGCCACCGGCAATATTCTGGTCAGGGGCAATTTGCCTCTCGTGAAAAAGACCATGGACGCATGCTATCCTGGAGAAGATCGTTGTCACGCCTATGACGAAATCGCCGCGAAAATGCAGGAAAGAATGCAGGCCATCGACCCGGAAACCGTTTTTGACATCACGCAATATGAGGTCATCGATTTCGTTTTACATGATGGCGCCGGCAACAGAGCGGAGCTCGACGTGTTGATGAAGGCGCTGGGCCGCAACGTCACCTTCGTTACCTGTGGCGCGAAGTGGCTGCCCTTTCAAGGCTGTAGCGAATGGGACCCGGAAACCCTGTATGCTGCCGTTGACGGGAGCAAAAAACTGCAAGGGCTGATATGGTGGCCCATGTACCCCTGCGGCAACAAGCCCTGCGGCGATACGATCAAAATCTTTGACGATTATACGGAAACGCAAGTCGCCTTGGATAAATTCAAATTCACACAAGCCTCTGCGCATTTGAAGGAACTTCTGACTACGCCTTCTCCAACCGGAAGAAAACGGCTGATCTACTTTCACTGCATTCAGGGCGCAGACCGGACCGGCACGCTGCATCTGGTCTATATCATGGACAACAATCCTCATCTGACTTTTGCCCAGGCTCTGGATCGGGCCTGGAAGGGAAAACGGGAGGGTTCCGATGAGGCGCAGCTGGATTATCTGGGCGATGATGTCAAACCCATGTGCAAGTTTGTGGGAACGGCCTATCGTTATTGCCAGGCAAAGAATCCGGACAATTCCGCTGCGCGGTGTGGAACGCTCGAGGAATTCAACCAAGTGAACTGTAAACCGTAATCAAAATCGGCTACACGAACATCTTTCCCATCGAACGCATTTACCGCGACGTTCGCCTGGCCTCCCTCTGGACAGGAACCAGCGAGGTCATGTCGATGATTATCGCACACGAGTGGTTATGAGGATGCGGCTTCGGTAGAACCTCTTTCCATTTCATATTTTTCCGTCAA
>CAYGNV010000401.1:0-2028 GCA_964351355.1 uncultured Smithella sp. | reverse complement strand
GTATTATTGTGTCGCTGAACCAATTCCATAACTTCATCTTCGTTGCTGATTTCGCCATCGGTTATCAGGATAACATCCCTGCGGAATCCGTCCGCCGGTTCTTCCTTGTAAATGTCAGCCAGTGGCGGCAGGATTTGTGTGCCGCCCATCGAGGCATCCGTTTTAGAAAGATATTTCAGAGCTTCCTTCATATTTTTTTCATTATATGGCTTGCTCGATTTAAACAGATGATCAAATACATTTCCGAAACGATAAATATTGAACATCATGTCCGTACTTAGTGCTTTGATAAGAATCTCCAGGGCTTTTTTGGCTTCTTCAATTGAATCACCCTGCATGGAGCCGGAACAATCGAGCACGAAAACGATTTCTCTGCCCTTGGGCAAATAGTTGTCCTGGTCTTCTTCGGGTGTGTCATCCGGCGTAAAGTCGATTTGCACAAAGGTCTCATTATCGTGCCGCGATATATAGGCCCTGTTGATAAAATCCTTCTCATAAGTGATCATGAGGATAAAGTCCCGATCCATTGAAACTTTGTCGGCGGAAAAGGTGACCTGAGCCTCATCGTTTTTGAAACTGGTGTTGATTGTATGAGATGGTGATTCAATGGAAGCAATGGCTTTCCTGCCAGCAATATTCACATTGATTGTCAGACCATAGGGAACCTTAAAGGCAAAAGGCGGATTGACCAGAGCTCGTATAGGTATGCCGTTTTCATCTTCTTGCGATGCCGGAGTGAAACGGGGTGATATGGTTGTGGGTAAAAAGAACCGCACTTCCGATTTGTAAGAGTCCAGCAGGGTGATATATGTTATTTCAATTATCACGCTGCCGCCGGGCTTTATATTACCGATAGAAAGGGTAAAAATATTCGGGCGCTCTTCGTCCATAAGCTGCGCTTTATGCCCTTCGGACAAAGCCTTGTCGTAAAGTTCAAAGGCCTTTTCCTTTTCTTCAATTCTGCCTTCAACGATTCTGCCGTCGATTAGAGCTCGGAACCCGCAAACGGCGGCATTTTCCGCCAGAGGGAATTTATAAACAGCTTCGATTGATTTTTTCTCTGTGTTCTTGAATTGTTGGGAAACTTTAACTTTGGCCCCACGCCCGGCTATGTCCGCCTGAACATCTACTCCGGCAAGCGGCACCGCTTCGCCGTTTTGCTGAGTTAAAATTCCTCCGGTCTCACTGCTGTCATTCATTATCCATTTCCCCCTTCGCTATGGACTTGGCGAGCCTGATGATTTCGAGAACCTTTTTCGGTTCCTTGATCTCTATTTCCCTGCTGATGTTGACTTCAATACCCGGTACAATCTCATACCGGATCATGACCTCTCTGGAAGGAAGAACCGCTTCAGGCACTTCCTTTTTCATCAAAGAAACCATTGCCGTGATACCGATGCCTTTTTCCTGAAACGATTTAATCCGTAACAACTGCTGGACATGGCTGTCATAATAAAAACCGCCACGTCCGCGCCCGGCAGGCGGGTCAATAAGGCCTTCCTGAACATAATAACGTATTGTTCTTCTTGTGTATCCAGTAAGTTCGCCGAGCTCTTCTATGGTGTATTTTTTTATTTCCATGGCTTTATAATAACACTCAACTGTCGTTATGTCAAGGTTGTAGATAAAATTGTAGCAAGAAAGTCTATTATTGAAAAATATTGAAACTAACAGAGATGAATTTGGACAAAAAAGAAAAGCCGTGAATGGTTTCAGACAAGAGGGCTCTACTTGCCCAAGGTGAATGAATATCTTGAAACAATTGAATAAAGTATTCTTTATTATTATATTAAATTACCTGATTTACGTCTTTCCAGATATAATAGCTATTACGACTCATTCACTTTGAATGGTAAAACCTTCGCTCCTTCCTTCAATCCGTCCAGATAATCAGCCCAGGTCTGCATCATCTTCCGGCGTTCCATCAAGTGAGCGGTGCGATTATAAGCCCGTCCATTCGGGTCCCTGACAGAATGCGCCAATTGATGTTCAATAAAATCTGGCCTGATCTGTAAAACTTCGTCAAGA
>CAYGNV010000400.1:0-2030 GCA_964351355.1 uncultured Smithella sp. | reverse complement strand
AGCGCACCATCAGTGGTACGCGGCATGCCCGCTTTGTAGCGAGTTGCCGCATATTCCTTAGCTTCTTTCTCATAGCCATCTTTTCCGCCCCATGTCACACCAAACGGCGGATTGGAAAGCATATAATCAAAAGTCTGATCCGCAAGTTGATCACCAGGTTCCCGATTCTGCAGTTTTTTATGCGGAATCAGCGAATTGCCGTAATAAATATGCGCCTGTTTATCGTCTTTAATGAGCATATCAGCCTGACAAATGGCATAATTGCTGGGTTGAATTTCGTGCCCATGCAATGAAACTAAACTCTCGACATTGTTTTGTTCTTTTTCTGTATGCGTTTTATCCAACAAATGTTCTTTAGACACAGAAAGCATTCCACCCGTGCCACCGGCAGGATCATAAATCGAAATATGCTTTTGGGGTAGTGGGATATCTAAGAGCTCTACCATCAATCGAATAATCTCCCGCGGGGTAAAATGATCTCCAGCCTCTTCGCCATTTTGCTCCGAAAAACGCCGCAGTAATTCTTCGTAAATATATCCCATTTCCAGGTGGCTGAATTGATCAGGCCCCAACTTTTCATTGGCATACTGATTCAGAATGGATTCCAGCCGTGCGTTGGTGACCATTTTCCCAATGGTCGCCCGGAACTCAAAGCGGTTGATGATGTCTTGAATGTTCTCTGAAAATCCGTTGATATAGGCGCGGAAATTTTTTTCTAACAGCGTGGGGTCTTCATCGCAGATTTTACGAAGCGTCCAGGATGTTTTGTTGGAAAAAGGTATATTGCGCGGATTCAATTCCAGCTTTTTTACCAGGGCGTCCAGTTCTTTTTCTTTGATGGCTGGTCTTTGGGACTTTATCTTCGAGGCTTCTTTGATGCGCCAGTTTATTAAAACACATTCTAACCTGCGAATCACAACCATTGGCATAATAACATTTTGATATTCATATCCCTTAAACTTGCCCCTCAAGCGTATGGCGGACTTCCAGATTTGTTCGGCAAAATTATTTAAATTGCTCTTATTAATAGCTGCTGACATATTTTTCCTTTTGTTTAATATTTGAAACTAGAAGCGCAACTAGGGCCAAGTTTTAAATATAATTTTTTCTATCCCCTTCTGATATTTTAATATTGCCTGCTGAAGCGCGATGAATATTACAACTTCTTGAAAAGATTGCAAGAATAAAATGGCTGTTTGTGAATAGCCGATGGCGCATGGGTTGCTTTAGTTCCGGAAAAGATTGTCAGAATCGTGGCAGCCCATGATCAAAATTCATTCCTCATTTGTGAATCCGTCATAAATAATCCTACCTGTTTTTTTGCTTACACAGATAATCCGGCTCGGCCCTGTCAGCGTTTCCTCTGATGGCATCCAAGCCGTCCATGCTGGTTCATCTTTGGACAGACCATAAATATTGCAGTCTTCTGGAATGCCGTCTTGAATCTCAATATCACGCGGTATCTGTCGTATCAGGTGCTTGCGGATAATTTGCAAAAATTTCTCTTTGGTCAGACTCATATCATTTTTTCTTTCATATCCCAATAATTGCGAGACACTTTCCATTCCTAGCCGCATCAACCATTTTCCCGGCAACAAACAATAGAGTTTCCAGAATGTCCGCTTTCAAGTTTGCACCTGTGCGACATTCGGGTTCAATCGTTGATTCTTCATAAAGCCTGATTTCGGAATCGAAATAGAAAACCGGGCAGGCGGCAATCCGTGAAGCCATAGTTAAAATCTCTGATGCAAATCCATAGATTTGATCTGGCCGATAGTGTTGTGTAAAAGCGTATTCGTCAAAGAATAGATCCGTGTGCGTCAATGAGCAAATTGAACCCAAAAGATCATCAGGCCATTCAAAGAAAGTGTACTCTCGGTAAAGTTCCGCCGACGGCCATTCATCGAATTCAAGACGTGAAGGCAATGCCGCAAATTCAATGTTGGGTCCATGCTTTGGAAGAGCTTCTGCATTAAGAATCGTCATGGTTCATTCACCTGCCATTTATTCACCTCTCGACGTCTGCTAGG
>CAYGNV010000399.1:0-2036 GCA_964351355.1 uncultured Smithella sp. | reverse complement strand
TTTACGCCGGAGACGGTTGCCGATTTGATTCGTTCGCGCAAACCCTCTTTTGTCGTCGGCGTGCCGACGCTTTACGACGCGCTTTCCCGCAATCCCAAGATGCACAAGGCCGATCTCTCCTGTCTGCGAGCTACTTTTTCCGGTGCGGATTCTTTGCCCCGGCCGGTCAAAGAGCGGTTTGAAGAACTGGTCAAAAAGCAGGGTGGGAATGTTCAGCTTCTGGAAGGATACGGACTCACTGAGGCGGTGACGGCCATTATGGCGACACCGATTGGCTATTATCGGGAAGGCAGCATCGGCGTGCCTTTTCCGGACATGCTGGCCAAGATTGTCCGGCTCGGCACAACCGATGAAGCGCCAATCGGTGAAGAAGGCGAAATCTGCATTGCCGGTCCCGCCGTGATGATGGGCTACCTTGATCAACCTCAGGAAACCGCCGATACGCTGAAAAAGCATGCCGACGGCCGGACCTGGCTGCATACCGGCGACATCGGCACCATGGATGAAGACGGATTTTTCTACTTCAAGCTGCGGCAAAAGCGGATGATCAAATCATCGGGCATGAATGTCTATCCCGCTCAGGTGGAAGAAGTTCTCTACAAGCATCCGCAGGTGCGGGATGCCTGCGTGGTCGGTGTGCCCGATGAAGCCCAGGTTCAGGCGGTGAAAGCGTTTGTCGTCCTGAAGAATCCAGGCGAAGCGAGTCCGGAAATGGAGAAGGAGTTGATTAGCTATTGCCGCGATCAGTTGATTAAATGGAGCTGTCCCCGTTCCATAGAGTTTCGCTCCGATCTGCCGAAAACGCTGGTCGGCAAAGTCGCCTACAATATGCTGGAAAAAGAAGAGATTGCTAAACTGAAAGCTGAGGGAAAGTATGTCGGATAATGAAAGGGCTGAACACAGTAAGAGACTGTATACGGAAAAAGCCATGGGAATAAAAATTAACGACGAAGTCCACACGCGACTGTTTGCATAGAGATCATTCGAGTTACATGAAAAAACTTACTTACAAAATTGCCCTTTATCTTTCCCGAAAGCTGGGGGTGTGGTTTTTCCGAACCTTTTCGTGGTGTATTGCTACCGGTTATTTTTTCCTTTTCCCGGCGCGTGTGGCGGATAGTCTGAAATTTTACTGTGCGCTTTTTCCCGTGCGCGGTTTTTTCTATCATCTCTATTGCACCTGGAAGCAGTTTCATAACTTTACCGATGTCTATATCCACCGCTTCATTCCCTGGGCGGCGGATCAGGCCGAATTCATCCACGAAGGCTGGGAATATCTGAATGAAGCAGTGGCCAAAAAGACCGGCGCGATTGTGGTGATGTCGCATATCGGCAATTGGGAACTCGCGGCACAAAGGCTCAACCGGAAAGGTCTGCCGATCATGCTCTTTCTGGGCGCCAAGCACAAGGAGCAGGTCGAGCGTATTCAAAAAGATAATCTGGCGAAAAAAGGCATCAAAATTGTGACGACGGATGAAAAAGAAAAATCGCCGTTCGCTCTGCTGGAGGGTATCAACTTCCTCCGCGCAGGCGGCATTGTTTCGATGACGGGCGACCGTCTCTGGGGTGAGCAGACGCATGTAACAGTGGACTTTCTGGGTTATGAGGGGCGTCTGCCGGATATGCCGCATTTATTTGCCCTGATGACGGGTGCGCCACTGATGACTTTTTTCGTCTATCAGGAGGCTGTAGGAAAATATTGTATCAAAGTTTCCAAAGGCCGAAAGGTTTTCGCCGCCACGCGCGCGGATCGAAAAAAAGCGGTACTGGAATCCGTCCAGGCTTATGCCGACGATCTGGCCCGATTCGCTTCGGAGCATCCCTTCGAGTGGCATCATTTCGAGCCGTTTCTAGGAAAAAATATCAGTAAAAACGATCATTAAATATGGATACAAAATTCGCTTTGCGCTGTATTCATTTTAGTATAAGAAACATTGATCGTTCATGGTAATGGTAGGAGTTTTGAATGAAAGCAAGTGAAGTGCCACAGGATATAACCTATTACGAGGGTGAAAAACGCGCCTGTTACGCGCTCA
>CAYGNV010000398.1:0-2055 GCA_964351355.1 uncultured Smithella sp. | reverse complement strand
GGCGATATCACGGGCTACGGATGGTTTTTCAGCAATAACGAGTTTTTTGGACATCTTGCGAAGGATCCTCTCTTATACGGATGCTAAATATTTTATTTATTGAGAAAACAATATATTAAATGATGATTCTTAAAGCTTTCTCCTTACATTTCGCCGCACCGTATAGACGCTCAATTTGCATTTGTAAAGCTTTTTATTAGTGAAACTCCAATTCCTCAAGCAAAGTGCAGAGGAATTGGCTAGTTTTCACTTATCCCGCAAAGCGGAGGCTATGAACCACAAAAAAAATTCAGGATTCATAGCCGTGGTTTGTTCAGTGAAAAAAACTTCCCTGCGTGTTGTAGAACAATTCCTTTTAATTCTAGAGTGATCAGAGCGCTTAACACATCAGCGGGAGACAAGCCTGTGTCTGCGATAATATCGTCGGCATGCATCTTTCCCTGAGACAGAGTCGTCAATATCTTCTGATCAATGGGACGGCGTGAATCTGTGTTTCGTCCAACGTCTGCGAGTGAAGCGTCCGGTGGAACTATCTCCTGCTCTCGGCGTGTCGGCTGTGCGGATGATCGTTCCAGTTGAGGGAGAATATCTTCCAGAATATCGTCGATGTTATCTATTAATTTGGCCCCTTGCTTGATCAGGCTGTTGGTGCCGCGAGAGGAAGCGGAATCAATCGTGCCGGGAATCGCGAAAACCTCGCGCCCCTGTTCCATTGCCAGTCTGGCCGTGATGAGAGAGCCGCTTTTCTCTCCGGCTTCGACAATTACAACACCGTAGGACAAACCGCTGATGATACGGTTGCGCGCCGGGAAATGATAAGAGAGAGGTTGCGTTCCCAGCGGAAATTCCGAGATCACCGCACCGTTTTGAGAAATGTCGGCAAACAATTTTTTGTTTTCCGGCGGATAAATCACATCCAGACCGCTGCCCAGGACGGCAATCGTGCGTCCCTGTGCGGCCAGCGCGCCGCGATGCGCGCAGGAATCGATGCCCCGCGCCATGCCGCTGACAATCGTAATGCCTCTGAGTGCAAGTTCACGGCTGATTCTGTCCGTCGTATATCTGCCGTAGGCACTGGCATTTCTTGAACCAACGATGGCGAGATTGATATCATCTTTTTCCAGATGACCCAAAACGTAAAGAAAGGCAGGTCTGTCATAAACATTGAAAAGATTTAGCGGGTAGGTCTCATCAAGGCAGGTAATAATATTGACACCCGCTTTATCAAGCATATCCAGTTGACGAAGGATGGCGTCCCAATCCTTAAATGAAACGATGGCTGCCGCGCTTTTTTTGCTGATTCCGGGAATTGCGGAAAGATCGTGAATGGTTGCCGAAAAAACAGCGGCCGGAGAGCGGAAATGATCCAGCAGCGGTTGAAACGACGCGTTACCGATTCCGTCAATGGACTTTAAAGCCATCCAGTATTTTAAATTTTCATAATTCATAGGATAATAATGACAGGGTATCTGTATCAGCTCCCATTTTTTAGCGGGTGTCTTGAAAATTTGCGGGAACGTACATCTTCTTCAGTGCCTCTGTCAAGTATTTTAAAATTATTGCGTAAAATTCATCTTTGCGATAGTAATCTTCAATTCGTTTTTAAGAGGGAACCATGTTTAAAAAATTTACTTATTTTATCTCTATTTTCACGGTTTTGTTTTTTTGGTTATTCAATGTTTATGCACAATCCGGTTCAGATTATAAAACAAATAAACAGCATCCTTCAGGCATCGCCGATTCAAAGAACATAAAAAAGGAAGAACAGCGTCCTGTTCTCGCAGTTACGCCGCGGGAGATCGATCTGGGATCCATTAAGCCGGGTGAAGCCGGCTTTGGAGAATATGGGTTAAGGAATCTTGCATCGGGCGTAATAGAATGGTTCGCATCCTGCCCCGAAGAATGGGAGATTGTCGCCGGTAAAACACTTAGAGGGACGGCATTCATGGAACCGACTGATCTGCGTTTGGAAGTGAAGGTCGCTGAAAGCAAGGTCAATACTTTTTGGGAAAAATCAAGAATTGCCACCTATCGGACCAGTATGAAACTGGAAGC
>CAYGNV010000397.1:0-2057 GCA_964351355.1 uncultured Smithella sp. | reverse complement strand
TTGCCTCATAGCATAAGGCGATAAGCTTGTAAAGTTAATTACATTTTTGCCGGGAGGTTTCATCGGCGGCACAACAGCACCGGTGAAGACAACGGCGACGCGCATTTGAAAAGACAGATCAAGGGACACGAGATAGTCGTGCCGAGATCCGGGTAACAAGATCAGGGTTTGTCTGCCTTGATCACGTTGGGAATATCCTTTCCGCCGGTATAAAAAACAACGAGCTTGACCGGAATCTTGCCATTATTGATCCCGTTGTGACGGGTGTTGACGACTTCAATGATGACATCGCCTTCCTTGAACTCAGCCGGTTTTCCACCCTCTATTTCCACCGTCAGATGACCGGACATCACATAAGCATATACCGGTACAGGGTGGCTGTGCCAACCCGTTTTAGCGCCCGGCGCGATATCCACGGTCATGACCGTAATTTTGGGATGGTCTGTTTTCAGATAAACAATGGGATCGCCGTTTGTCGTTGTCTCCGTTTGGAGGATGACCTTTCCCTGTACCCCTGCACCATACTCGACTGCTCCGGCCAGAAAAGGCAGCAGCAGGAAGACTATCCATACCAACCACATACGACTTTTTATCACTACCATACACGTCCCCTCAACAGACAGATTCATTTATTCCTTTAGCCGGGAAGCCTGAGGCCACCCTTGTCACTAACATATAGATTAATGATCCCGTTTTCAAGACATAATAGGGGCGCAAAGCCGTTTTGACGCACATTCTTTTCCCTCACCATTTTCCTGGTCTGAAATTCCGGAAGAATATCGATTTTCTTTACGCTGAACGAATTTTCCATATTTTCCCCGCCGGGCTTCTGCTCTTTATTACAACAAAATACCCGGCGGGGAAAGTTCAATTGTTTTGATTTTATGATGTATTTTCTCTTTTTATTTCTTATCAAATAAAGTAAGATTACAATGAAAATCGGAAAATACCTGGCAGGTATATTAATTGTTCGCATGAATGAGGAATAAAAAATGGCAATACCAGATTTTCAATCTATTATGCTCCCCCTCCTTCAATTTTGTGCAGATTCAAAGGAACATACAAACCGGGATGCAATAGATCATTTAGCAAAAGTATTTCATCTTTCAGAAGAAGAGCAAAAAGAACTTTTACCAAGTGGTCGGCAAGCAATATTCCACAATCGTGTAGCGTGGGCACGCGCATATATGAAAATGGCAAAACTTATTGAAAATCCGCAACGGGGCGTGTTTCGCATTACTGGCAGGGGCAATGATGTTTTGCAAAAACAGCCTCATAAAATTGACATCAGCTTTTTGATGCAATTTCCAGAATTCGCTGAACGTCGAAAAGCTGAACAGAATAAATTGAAAAAGAAAAAAAATGAATCAACATCACTTGAGGCACCAGATTCCAGTATTACGCCTGAAGAACAAATTGAAGTAGCATATGAAAATCTCAAAGAAAATCTGACAAGCGAAATTCTTTCCCAACTTAAGGACGCATCCCCCTCTTTCTTTGAAAAAGTAGTCGTAGAAGTGCTGGTGAAAATGGGTTATGGCGGTTCACGTAAAGACGCAGGTGAAGCCATAGGGAAAAGCGGAGATGAAGGCATCGACGGCATTATCAAAGAAGATCGCCTTGGCTTAGACATTATCTACATCCAAGCAAAAAAATGGGAAAACACGGTATCCCGTCCAGAAATTCAAAAATTTGCCGGTGCTTTACAGGGCAAGAGAGCCAAGAAAGGCATTTTCATTACGACATCGGACTTTTCCCGCAGTTGTGAAGAATATGTAGTTACAATAGATAGCAAGATTATTTTAATTGACGGTCAGCGCCTTGCCCAATTGATGATCGATTTTAATGTAGGAGTTACTACGGAAGCAATTTACGAACTTAAGCGTGTTGACGCGGATTACTTTTCTGAAGAATAAGGAAATGCGGCAAGGCGCTCAAGCCGATCGCTGCGCTCCGGCTGAACTTTGACGTACGGCCGCGCTGCGCGCGACGGCAACGGCGGAGCTAACCCAAGTTCATGATTTTTGCCCTTATTTTAGGTCATTTTGTGGTTTCAT
>CAYGNV010000396.1:0-2061 GCA_964351355.1 uncultured Smithella sp. | reverse complement strand
GAGCATGGACTCAGAGGGATGATCGGCAAGGGCAACCGTTCACCGGAAGTCGTGGAAGCCATAAAGCGATGCAACGCCGTCTATTTCGGCGCGATCGGCGGCATCGCCGCGCTCACGGCACAATGCGTAAAAAAGATGGAAATAGTCGCTTATGAAGACCTGGGACCGGAAGCGATCCGAAAATTGACCGTCGTCGATCTGCCCCTGGTCGTTATCAACGATTCCCAGGGCAACGATCTTTATCTTTCCGAGCAGAATAAGTGGCGTATCCTGTCGGTATAAATATCATTACCGTATAAAAAGCGCCCGGACACAAAGATGCTTTTTGACACATTCAGTCGAAATGTGATAGCCTCACCCTGCGTAAATTTATGATATCAAGGAAGGCGCACCATCAAAAAAATATTCGGTAACACATCGGGGCTGGGCGCTCAGCAAATCAGTTCTTTAGAACGTCTCTACCGCCGGGGCATCCCGCCGGAAAATCTGATCAGCAACGATCTGGCTCGGGAAGTATCATCCCTTTCCGGCACGCTCAACCGGCAAATCGGCTTGCTCATCAACCGCAAAGGTGAGATCAGCATGATTATCCTCGGGGATCACAAAGGCATTTTGATTCCCAATATCGATGCTTTTCGCGCGGCTTCCACCCGGTTTAAAGGCTTGAGGCTGATTCATACCCATCTGGCGGGCGAAGAGCTTTCCCCCGAAGACCTGACGGACTTATCGCACCTGCGCCTGGATATGGTCGGCGCCTTGCAGGTACGCGAAGACGGCTCTCCGGGCAAGCTGTTCTGGGCGCATCTGATCCCGGAAAATCCACAGGGCGATTACTGGCTGATCCATGACCCCCAGGAGCCGCACCGGCTTGATCTGAATTTTTTATCCTTCATCGCCGCACTGGAAGATGAATTCGCCAGACAGCAGAAGACACGCAAAATTGATGCGGCGGAAAAAGCCATTCTCGTGCGGGTGGAAAAAAATCCTCTCGCCGGCGCACAAGCCTCCATCGATGAGCTGCGGCAACTGGCCGAGACCTGCGGCGTCGCTGTTTTTGACATACAGATTCAATACCGCCCGCAACCTGATCCGAAATATCTGGTCGGCCGGGGCAGGCTAGCCGCCATTGATTTGCGCGCCACACAAATCGGCGCGAATCTGCTGATCTTCGACCATGAACTGACGCCGGCGCAAGTCCGATCCATCGGTGATTTCACCGGTCTGAAAATTCTCGACCGCACGCAGGTGATCCTGGACATCTTCGCAAAGCGCGCCCACAGTCGTGAAGGAAAGATCCAGGTGGAGCTGGCCCAGCTCAAATATCTCCTGCCGCGCCTGATGCACAAAGACACGTCGCTCTCCAGGCTGGCGGGCGGCATCGGCGGCTTGGGCCCCGGAGAAACCAAACTGGAAATCGACCGACGCCGGATTCGAGAACGCATCCATCGTCTGGAAAAAGATTTGAAGTCTATCACCAAAGCGCGCGGTCAGCGGCGCGGCAGGCGGGAAAGATCAGGTCTGCCGGTCATTTCGATTGTCGGCTACACTAACGCGGGCAAATCCACCCTGCTCAATACGCTGACGAAAAGCGCCGTGCTGGTGGAAGACAAGCTCTTTGCCACGCTGGACACCAAAAGCGCCAGACTTCGTTTTCCGCGCGATACCGAAGCCATCATTACCGATACGGTGGGTTTTATCCGCAATCTGCCGCAGGAACTGTTCAGCGCATTTCGGGCGACGCTCGACGAGCTTCAGGAAGCGGACTTGCTTGTGCATGTGATTGACATCAGCAATGATCAATTCGAGGAACAGATGACGGCTGTTGAAAATATTCTGGAAGAGCTGGACATCTCCGATAAACCAACCATACGGGTTTTTAATAAGGCAGACCGCTTTCACGATAAAGAAGCCCTGCAATCCCTCTGCAAGCGATTTAACGCGGTGGCCGCTTCAGCTTTGGACAGAACATCTCTTTTAGGACTTTTAGGAAAAATTGAAGCCATCCTGCCCAATACAAACTTTGCAGGACGGGCATTTTGTGCTAGGGAAGAAGAGACGTGA
>CAYGNV010000395.1:0-2078 GCA_964351355.1 uncultured Smithella sp. | reverse complement strand
TTGCCTCTCCACAGCCATTGATCCCGATGACCCGGCCGTCATGATTTACACGGCGGGCTTAACCGGCAGACCACTGGGTGCGGTCCTTACCCATCATAATCTTTGTTCGCAGCTCAGCATGATTCAACCGATTTTTCGAAGAGAGCAAAACGATGTCGGCCTTTGTTTGATCCCTCTGTCTCACTCTTTCGGAGGCACCGTGAATATGCTTAACGTCATTCAAGCGGGCTGTTCCACCGTCATGATGGATCGATTAACCATGGATGGTCTTTTTTCCACCATCGAAAGAGAAAGAATAACTTATATCTGCGCCGTTCCCCGTCTCTATATAGGGATGGCCTTCTATGAAAAAGCGACAAAGTATAATTTGAGTTCTTTGAAACTTTGCGTAACCGGCGGGTCGGCCATGCCGGCCGATTTCATCCCTGTCTTTGAAGAAAAACTCGGCGTTCGTATTCTGGAAGGCTATGGGCTGACCGAAGCGTCCCCCGCCTGTTCTTTCAACAGAATAGAATCCACGGCAAAACCCGGTTCCATCGGTTCCGCTCTTGACGGTATTGACATCAAAATTGTTGATGAGTCAGGACAAGAGCTGCCCCGCAATCAAATCGGCGAATTGATCGTCCGGGGCGACAATGTCATGAAGGGGTACTATAAAGATGAAGCGGCCACCGCTTCCGTGATCAAAGACGGCTGGCTTTACACCGGGGATCTGGGCCGGATGGACGAGGATGACTATATCTTCCTGACGGGTCTCAAAAAACGGATGATCATCACCAGTGGCTTCAACGTCTATCCGAGAGAAGTGGAAACCGTCCTGAACCTGCATCCGGCCGTGCAAGACTCACGGGTCGTAGGCAAAGAAGACTTCATGCGCGGGGAGTTGGTGAAAGCGCAGATTGTTTTACGCGATGGGCTTCGTCCGGACGACAAAGAAATCATCCGTCATTGTAAAGTGTATCTCTCCCCTTATAAAGTGCCTCGAGAAGTGGAATTTGTATCAGCAATCAGTCTTTCCCGACCCCATGGGGAGGATCCGAGCTAAAAGCATATTTTTTGAAATATGTCATAGATTTCGGGAAAAATAAATCAACCACCTCGCAGCAAGCTGCGGAGAATTGACGCTCGTCCCGCAATAGCGGGATTAAAAGAATACGAAGGGAAATGCAGTGCAATTCAGAATACTTGTCAAAGGAACCAATCTATCCAAATTCTTAAAGGCTTTACCCTCTTTTTTACGTGATTACAGGGAACTCAAGAAACAGACCATCCATAGTCCGGCCGATTTTCCATTCGGCAATTTTCATCCCTGCATTGAAGATCAATCGCAAGAAAGCGGCACCGCTTCCGGTCATTATTTTCACCAGGATCTCTTAGTCGCCGGCAAAATATTCAAGAATAACCCTGTAAAACATATAGACATTGGCTCAAGAGTGGATGGTTTCGTTTCCCACGTCGCCTCATTTAGGGAAATTGAAGTTTTCGATATCAGAAACCTGGCCATTCAAATTGACAATATTGTTTTTAAACAAGTTGATCTGATGGACCCCCAATTGAACCTTTCCGGTTATTGCGATTCCATATCCTGCCTTCATGCCCTGGAACATTTTGGACTCGGTCGTTATGGCGACACCATTGACTATCAGGGACATCTCAAGGGCTGGCAAAACATCTACCATATTCTAAAAAGAAGCGGGAAGCTGTATTTTTCCGTACCGATCGGAAAGCAGAGAATAGAATTCAACGCCCATCGTGTTTTCTCGCTGGATTACCTCTTGAAGATGATGGATGACCGTTATCGAATCGATTCCTTTTGTTATGTTAATGATGCGGGAAATTTGATAAAAAACGCGGAACTCAACAGAGATTCAATATCTGATAATTTTTCCTGCCATTATGGATGCGGCATCTTTGAATTAACCAAGTTATAAAACCGCATCAAGGAGAGGGCGTGTAAACTTGTCAATTTTCTCCATGTGAAATATGATTCTGCGTCATAATATTAGCTCTGTCACGCTGCGTATAAAATTTCACCTTGCCTGGCGTAATCATCAAGCGGAGATGTCTGCTTATTCAAT
>CAYGNV010000394.1:0-2080 GCA_964351355.1 uncultured Smithella sp. | reverse complement strand
ATGATTTGATCATCGAACGCGGCGACGGGTATCCCACCTACAACTTTGCCGTCGTCATCGACGATGCGCTCATGAACATTACGCACGTCATTCGCGGCGACGACCATGTCAACAATACCCCGCGCCAGATTTTGATGTACCAGGCATTGGGATTTGATGTGCCAAAATTCGCCCATGTCCCGATGATTCTGGGATCGGATAAGGCGCGTTTAAGCAAGCGTCACGGCGCCACCTCTGTTATGGCCTACAAGGAGATGGGTTTCCTGCCGGAGGCGCTGGTCAATTACCTGGTGCGTTTGGGCTGGTCGCACGGGGACCAGGAGATTTTTTCGCCAAAAGAACTGATTGAACACTTCTCTTTGGATGTCGTGGGTAAATCACCCGCCATTTTCAATCCGGAAAAATTGCTCTGGTTGAATGCGCATTATATAAAGGAAGCAACCTCTGAACGATTAGCAGAAGAAATGAAGACCCTGTGGCCTGCCGGGACAAATACGGAGGATGCCGTTTTTACACAGAAAATCATCGCCGACTTGCAGCCGCGCGTCAAAACGCTGGTGGAGCTGGCCGGGGCGGCGAATTTCTATTTTACCGATCAGATTCAGTATGAGGAACAAGCCGCGCAGAAGTTTCTGGTACACGAAGTGGCCGCCCATTTGAAGGCTATGGCCGCCACGATTCCGTCGGTGCAGAATTTTACCAAGGAGGGTCTTGAAGAATTTCTCAAGGCTTTCACCGAAGAAAAGGATATTAAGTTTAAAGTGATCGCCCAGCCGCTGCGGGTGGCTCTGACCGGGAAAACAGTCAGCCCCGGCATTGATGAAATCATGGTCACGCTGGGCAAGGATCGTGTTGTGCAAAGGATCAACGCGGCTGTTGCCTACATTGACCATCAGAAAAAATAGGTCCATGCGGAAAAGCTGCGACGTTATACAAAACGCGTCACTTTCGTCTTGACTTTTAAAGTCGAATTGAATAGATACTCACGCTCGACTTTCCTTGCTGTCGGGTGATCGTCTGGAAGTAGGACTTAGGTTCCTGAACTCTACTACCCAGGTTCGAGTCCTGATCCCCCAGCCAACATGGTCCCATCGTCTAGTGGTTAGGACGCTGGCCTCTCACGCCGGAAACCGGGGTTCAACTCCCCGTGGGACTACCATTTCATGCTCAACTACTCATATCATCACGAACGGTTCTGATCAGCTCCTGAAGATCGCGGATTTCCTCACGCAGTGCTTCAATGTCCCGATGCAGCGCCTGCTCTTTTTCGTTCGCTATCGATTCAATATCGTGCAGCTGCTCGGCACGCACGCCCTGCGCCTGAGACTGCATCGCTTCGACGATTACGGCAATGAAAAGATTCAAAATGGTGAAGGTCGCCACCATGATGAAAGGAATGAAAAAAAGCCAGGCATAGGGAAACACTTCCAGCACCGGACGTACAATCCCCATCGACCAGCTCTCCAGGGTCATCACCTGAAAAAGCGTGTACATGGAGGCGCCTATGGAGCCGAACCAATCAGGAAATGTCGCACCAAAAAGCTTCGTACTCATGACCGAAGTAACGTAGAAGAAAAGCGCCAGAATTGCCGCAATGGAGCTCAAGCCTGGGATTGCCGCCAGCAGAGCTGATACAACAACCCTCATCCTGCCCGATGCTGACACAAGACGAAATACCCGAATCACTCTCAGGCTGCGCAAAACACTGAAAGCACCCGTGGCCGGTACCAGCGCAATGGCAACGACGATAAAATCGAATACCCTCCACGGGTCCTGGAAAAACCGGCGCGGCCCCAGGGCGGTAAATTTGAGTGCGAGTTCAAAAACAAAAAAAACCACACACAAACGGTCAAGCTGGTACAGGATCGATCCATAGGGGTCATTGATGGACGGTACCGTTTCCAGACCGAGAATGACGGCATTGATGATAATAACGGTTATGATGGTGCGCTCGACGGCACGCGTTTCTAGCCGAACGCGCAGCTGTTCGCGCCAGTTTGATCTTCCATGGATGCTCATTCGTTCTCCCGACTTTGACAGCAACTGCTGATTTTCGCAAAAATACATGAATAATATCAAA
>CAYGNV010000393.1:0-2097 GCA_964351355.1 uncultured Smithella sp. | reverse complement strand
CGACGCATCCGCCCAGACAAAATGCATCAACGCCAATGGCGAAGCGGCGATCATAAGGAATGACACGCCCTCAGCCAAACTGGAAGCCATTGCCCGCGCCAAATGGACGGCGATTGAGCAGGTCGTTGGCACGGAGATCAAGGCGCAGAGTTTTGTTCAGAACTTCACGCTGGTGGAAGATGTTATCAAAACAAAAACAGGCGGCGTGGTGAAGAGCTATAAAATCATCGATGAAAACGTCAAAGACGACATCCTCCAGGTTACAATTAACGCTTGCGTGGAACCCTCCCAAGCCAGGGAAGCCGTCTCGCAACTGGGATTAAACAGCTCTATCGCTCTTTTTATCCCGGCGCGCAAACCCGGCCGCGGCGGTGATGAATTTGAAGAAACCAATATTCTTTCCGAAACACTGATCGCTAAAATCATCGAGCAAGGTTATACGGTGGTGGATGTCGCCCCCACACAGGCCATCGACGCAAAAGAAATTGAAAAAGCCATGCGTTCCGGCAGCACACTGACCCTGCGCAGCATGATGTATAAATTTTTATCCAACCTGATTATTATCGGAAAAGTAGATTACACCATTTCCACCAAAAAGGGCGAAAACATCGGCTACGGCCTTTCCATGCCGTTCAATAATGTCACCGTGCGTCTGTCTTACCGGATTTTCGCGAAAAATAATAAAACGGGCAATATGGAAATTTTGGCAACCGGTGTGGAACAGGCCAGGGGACTTGCCAACAACGTCGAAGATGCCACCGCGGAAGCCATGAAGGAGCTGGCCCAAAATATTACACCCGCCCTTCTGGACAAAGTGTCTCAATACATCAAAGGCAACACCAAGAAAATAGCCGTGAAGGTCAAGGGTGTTGATGACATCGATAAAGTTCTGGAAGTCAAACAAATACTGCAGAGTATTGTCTGGGTATCGAGCGTGGAAGAAAAGCAGATGGGTGATTTTGTGGTCAGCTATCCCGAAAACACGCTGTATCTGGCTAACAGCATCAAGCAAAAAGGAAATTTTAAAATTATGAACTTCTCACCTTATTCACTGACGCTGGAGTATCTGGAATAAAAAATAAATATTAGGAGGAAGACATGTTCAATTTACGTGGAAAGTCCTGTTCTTTTAGCTATTTTGTTTTACCGGTTGTGTGTGTCGCCCTGCTTGCTTTTTCCGGCTGCGCCACGAAAATCAAAGTCAACATGCTCCAACCCGCGCAATATCATGAGGCATCCCTGACCAAAACCGTCGCCGTTCTGCCTTTTAGCGGTCCCGGTGGACAGGAATTTGCCGCCGAAATCGAAGGGGTTCTGGTAGGAATCGGCATTGATGACAAACAATATTTCACGCTGGTTGACCGCACCTCCATTGACAAATCCATCAGCGAAATGAAGTTTTCGCAAAGTGGCCTGGTGGATCAGAAAACAGCCGTTAAACTCGGCAAGATGATCGGCGCTCAGGGAATCTACACAGGCGTTGTCAGCCAAAACAGCTATGATGACAGCCATTACTCGGAAAAAAGGCAAAGCTGCACGCAATATGAGCAGAAAAAAGACGATAAGGGCAGAACCTACCAGGGTGCCTGCCTTAATTGGCGCTATTATAATGTCCGATGTATGAAACGTATCGCCAATTTTGCCGTTTCCCCCAAACTGGTCGATGTGACAACCGGCAGAATCCTTTATTCCCGCAATCTTTCCGCCACAACCAATTCTTCAGGCTGTGAGGATACGCGCCCTGTTCAAAGTGAAATGGTCCTTCTGGAACAGGCGAAAGACTCCGTCAGGAAAGAGTTCCGGCGCGATATCGCTCCTTACTATGTCACCCGGGAAATCCGGCTTATGGATTCCACCGATGGAATCACATCGAAGGAAGCCATCGACAAACTCAAACGCGGTATGGAATTCGCAAATAAGGGTCGAATGGACAGTGCCTGCGAACTTTGGGGAGAAGCGCGCAACATTGCAACCAACTCCTATTCGCTGCTGTATAATCTGGGCGTCTGCGCGGAAAGCCGCGGTGATCTGGATGCCGCTCTGTCTCTTTATAAACAGTCTGATCGAATACTGGGCAAGCCAAACGATGATATTTCA
>CAYGNV010000392.1:0-2108 GCA_964351355.1 uncultured Smithella sp. | reverse complement strand
GGATCATGCGGGAAAAGGGATCCGGAACCAGAGAGATATTTGAATCCGCGCTGAAGAAGAAAGGCATCAACTGCACCATATCCATGGAACTTGGACACACGGAGGCCATCAAGAAAGCCGTTGAAGCGGGCTTAGGCGTAAGTTGTCTTTCAAGAATGGCGGTGGCCAGAGAGCTTTCTCATGAGTGGCTTACGGAAGTGCGCACCCCTCTTGATCTGCGCAGAAACCTGATCATCCTGACCAGAAATGACGAATACCGCACGGCACTTCTGAAAGCTTTCCTTTCCATTCTGGACGAGAGCAGATAGAGGCGCACCGTCCGTTCACGATTTACGGAGTCGTCTTTTTTTGCGGATGGAATATTCTTGCAATCCTCAAGGCTTTAAGTTATTTTCCCGACCTGCAATAAAGATTTCTACTTTCATTTTCATCCGGGGAACAAACCATGCGAAGGCACGGAAAATGGGTTTCAGCAATTGTCGTTTTCATCATCTGCCTGCTGGGGGCAAGATTTGCTCCCGCGACGGAAACAAAGTTGGAAATATTGTTCTTCTGGGGAGAAAGCTGCACGTTTTGCGAGCAGCAAAAACCTTACATGAAGGAGCTTGCCGAGGCTTATCCTGTTGCCGAAATCAAATCCTACGAAGTGTATCGTGACCCCGGAAATCAGGCCTTCTATGCCGAAATTCTGAAAAAATACAAAGTGACGTCGAAAGGCATTCCCATGACCTTTATCGGCGATCGCTACTGGGTCGGCTTCCAGAAACACTATTATCCTGAAATGAAGGCGGAAGTGGAAAAACTTCTCGGGATCAGTCATCAGGAAGCGGGCAAGTCAACGGCCGGTGACGTCATTCGTATTCCCCTGATTGGCGACGTGAATACAGCCGCAATGCCTCTGGTTCTCGCAACCGCGTTCATTTCCTTTGTGGACGGTTTCAACCCCTGTTCACTTTGGCTGCTCACGGTTCTGCTGGGCATTCTTTTGCACACCCGTTCCAGAAAACGGATCATCATCGTCGGCCTGGCGTTCCTTCTGACAACGGCCGCAGGCTACGGCGCTTTCATGCTGGGGCTTTTCAGCGTCTTTATGTATGTGGGATATCTCGACTGGATCAAAATCCTGGTGGGTTTCATCGCGCTTGTCTTTGCTGCAGTCAATATCAAAGATTATTTCTGGTTCAAGGAAGGCATCAGTTTTACGATCCCGGAGAAGCAAAAACCGGGCATTTTCAAAAGAATGAGGACCATTATCAGACCGGATATGACAACTACCGGCATGGTCGGCGCCACTATCATCATGGCGCTGGGCGTGACGCTCGTGGAACTGCCCTGCACGGCAGGTTTTCCGGTGGCCTGGACAAACATCGTGGCAGCGCACAACGTTTCGACTCTGCAATTTATCTTTTTGTTTGCCATGTATCTGTTTATTTACCTGGGGGTGGAAATCGTCATTCTGACTGTCGCGGTGGTCACGCTCGAGAAAAGCGTCTTTGAGGAAAAGCACGGCCGCATTCTAAAGCTGATCAGTGGTGTGATCATGCTGGCATTGGCCTACGGCATCGTGTTTGATTACAAAGCGCTCGAAACCATTGCCGGCATTCTGAAACTGTTCGGCATCGCGGCGTTTCTCATTCTTTTTGTTTTACTGCTGCACCGGGTTATTTTACCTGCTTTCGGGCTCACCATCGGCTCGGAAAAATTCGCAGCGGCAAAGAAGGACCCGGGAAAACGGAAAAACCGGCAATAACATCTATTTATCCCAGGCAATAGGCACATCCGGGGCGGGGCAGGCACCCTTGACTGTTTTTTGGCCATCAGTTGCTGTGGGACAGTCGGGATCTGGCCTGGCGGTCTTTTCTTTGCCGCCACCTCCGCAGGCAGCGAGGGTTATAAATGCCGCCAGAAAAACGGCTATCATTGCCTGACGTATTTTTTTGTTTCTTTTTTTCAAGGCCAAACACTCCATGCTCCATTATATTTCATAGATCTATCCGATTTGCAAGAGGCTCAACTGCCGTTTTTAGGATCAAATAATCGCCATCCTGATGCGACTGTCCATCAGGATGGCGATACCGTTTCCGGCACGATTAATACAATGATTTATA
>CAYGNV010000391.1:0-2151 GCA_964351355.1 uncultured Smithella sp. | reverse complement strand
AGATTTATGACAATGGACGTGTCGTCTTCAATGGCATCCCATTGTTCCTTGCCGTCTTTCTGCCAGTGGGCGATGGGGAAGCCTTTTTCAAAATCCGTCCGCCGCGGAATTTCTCCCAGAAATAGAATCGTGTCTTCCAGAAGCAGGTAGGGCGCTGCGGATTCCATGACGGAAAATCCCGCTTTCTTTACCATTTCGCGCGTCAGCTTGGGAAAATTGATTTTGAAGTCTTCCCCCAGTTTCAGATAGCGCGGTGATTTGAAAGCGGCCGGATGAACGATCAGCGGAATGTCGCGTTTACCAATCAGCGCCGTGAGCTTTTGTAAGCCGCCCGTATGATCACTGTGCCCATGAGACAGAACCGCCGCCTCAACCTCATTTAGATCAGCACCCAGCGTTGTGACGTTCTGCGCCGCGCCGTTTTCGGAAAAGCCGAAATCAAAAAGCAGCGTGTGAGTCTTTCCTGCGATGCTGGTTTTGATTAGCGCCGAAAAGCCGTGTTCCGCTAAAATCGAGGCGCGGATTTCTCCATCTTTGAGCGGCGTGGCCCTTGTAACGATGGCGTTATTATCCATCGCCGTCATTTCGATATAGTTGTCCTGCAAGGTCAAAATCTCGACCTTTTCCACTGCATTTAACTGAACATGAGCCATGTTGATACTCCTGTTTAATTATACCTGATTGGTAAGCTATTGCAACTCTTCCGTCATAAGGCATATCTTGCTGCAAGGATCACTTATAGGGCTCGATCAGCCTTCATGACAGCCATGCTCATGCTGAGCGCAGGCAATTCCTGAGTCATTTAGATTACCGGCAAGCCAGCTCTCCGCGACGGCTTTCACGTCGCCTGAGCAACCGCGCAAAACATTAATGCCTTGGCTGTTCAATACATGCACTGCGCCCTGGCCCATGTTGCCTGCCAGCATGAGTTTGACACCCTGTGCAGCCAATGTCTGGGCGATGTTGGATTTGCAGCCGCATCCGGCAGGTGAGGCGATCTTTTCTTCCGATAAAATTTTCTTCTGCTCGTCTACAGTGAATACAGTGAAATATTCACAGTGTCCAAAATGTTCGTCGATCTGATTTTGATTGGATGGTAATGCGATTTTCATAAAATTCTCCTTTTAATGTGTTATTGAGTATCTCTTTTAGCCTTGCGTTCTTTTCCGTTGCCGCAGGGCTTTGTTTCGTTAAAAGCAACTTCCCCTCCTTCAATTTTCAGAGCTTTCCCGTTCAGCAGAACATCCGCTATTTTTTTGTGTGCCGCTTCAATGATTCTACCGAATGTCTGGCGGGAAATGTTCATCCGGGTGGCGGCTTCTTCCTGATAAAGCTGTTCATAATCCGCCAGGCGAATCGCTTCAAATTCGTCAAGATGTAACACGATTTCTTCAAGTTCCACAGAGGGAATTCCGCGTGGCTTGAAATAATTTTTATCAGGAACGCCGCAAACATTACGGCAACACTTGGGTCGGGGCATTTTTATCTCCTTGACCGTTATAATAAGCATATGCCCATAACTCGTCAAGCGTCATTTAATGATAGAGGATTACACTGGTCATAATTTGGCCGGCCAGCCCGCAGTTTTTTATTCGACGCGATCAACAATGAATAATTTGTAGACGAGACGACGAAAATGGGCTAGTAAAATCAATGGAAGGCAGAAGAGATAGGAGTGGCTTCATGAAGAAAAATGATTTACCGGATTGCGCCCGCTGTTCATTGACCCGCGCGGAAAGAATCTGCATCAACCGTAAAGGCAAGGTGTCCAGGGGATGTCCTACCGCCAAGGGAAAGAAACTCCTTGAGCAGGCCAAAAGCCTGTATGAGAATTCCGCCATTCAGGAATTTGCCAGACAGGCGTCCATCCAGGAAAGCGAGTGCTACGCGGAGAGGGATCAGCAACCATATATTATTCATCCCATCAAAACGCGAATGGAAGAGATTATCGCGTTTGCAAAAAAAATGGGCTATATCCGTTTGGGACTGGTTTTTTGCGTGGGTCTCGCCCGGGAAGCAAGAATCGTCAGCGATCTCCTTGAACGACAAGGCTTTGAGTTGGTTTCGGTGATCTGCAAGATCGGTTCGGTTCCTAAGAGGCTGTCCGAGAATAGCAAACAGCGCCCGGCAAACCTAATTTAAAAATGAACA
>CAYGNV010000390.1:0-2160 GCA_964351355.1 uncultured Smithella sp. | reverse complement strand
AATCGAATTAGAAGAATGGCTCTTCAATACAAATGCCGGCCTGGAAGAGCGCACCACCCGCATTCAATACGTTCACGGCCATCTTCTCAAACCCGGCGATGTTCAGCGCACCGCCTGGCGCCTCCGCTGCGCCCAGCCGCCCTATGATGGTCTTCCCATCCCCCGCGCTGACATTCCACAGGGTATTATCCTCTCCCGCAACGCCGACGCCTGGATCCGGGAAGATCAAATTGAAGATACGGCTTTGCCACTCTACGAAGGCCGGATGATCGGCCAGTTTGATTTCAGCCAGAAGGGCTGGGTAAGCGGCAAAGGCCGCAGCGCAGTCTGGCGAGATATTTCCTGGGACCATAAACAGATCGAACCACAGTATCTAATGGATTTAGCCACCTGCTCAAACAGTAGTGTACTCGGAGCAAAGCTGCCGATAATGAATATCAGCAGTGCTACTAATGCCCGAACACTCATTGCGGCATATTCAAAGGATTTTCCGTGTAATCACTCACTGAATCCGTTGCGTACAAAACATCCCGAAAAATTATTCGCTCTCTCCATTCTCCTCAATTCCATCGTTCTGGATGCTCAGATTCGCGTTCGTCTCGGGGGGCTTAATGTAAGTTTCTTTGTTTTAAATGAGGTGGCAGCACTAAGAGCGACACCATATGTAGTTGCCACTCTCTCAAAATTGGCGGGTCCACTGTCGTTTGTCAGTTGTGGGTTTGCAGATTCATGGCTTAGGCTTTTAGCAATATCAAAACCTAATGAAAGCCCATGGAAATCCATATGGGTGGCGTCTATTGCCGAACGATATCGAAGAATAGTTATCGGGGATTGCGTTGTCACGGCTCTTGCTGGATTATTTCGAACCGAACTGGAATGGATTTTGAGAAACTGCCAGCTTCCATCATCGCGGATCAGCGATGTCTATAAGTCACTTCCACCCACTGGTTTCTGGCGCGTCGATAAAGACAAGGACCCTGAACTTCGCCATACCGTCCTGACACTCATCGCCTTCCACGATCTCGAAGAGAAAATCCGTTTCTGTGGCGGTGACCGGGAGAAGGGCATCGAAGCCTTCCTCAACCAGAACGACGGCGAAGGCTGGATGCTGCCCGAGACGTTATGCCTGGCTGATTACGGACTTGGCCATGATGAGCGGGCGAAACATCCCCAAACGGTTGCCAGTCGCCTCGGTCCCCGTTTCTATGACTGGCAGCTTGCCCAATCCCCCGAGGAATCCTGGCGCGAGTGCCATCTCCACGCCCGCAATCTTCTGGGTGAGACGGGCTACAAGCAGCTTCTCGCTGACATCGACGACCTACCAAAGGAGGGTCAAAAGGTTTCGCAGGTTTCAGAACCCGGTGCATCATATGGCCAGGGTAAAGGAACGCAGGGGAAACTTTTTGATTAGAAAGGACATAGTGAAATCATCTTGGACTTTTTTGGAATTGGCAAGACGACTTTGGGCAGTCGGAAAAGACAGGACGAAATAGAAATGAACGAACTGCAGCGCATTACATCTGTAAGATTCTGTCGGTACAAAGCTTTTCGTGACTTCTCTTTGTCATTGGAGCGTTTCAATATTCTTGTCGGTCCAAATAACTCGGGGAAATCGACCATCCTGGGAGCTTTTCGCATTCTGGCCGAAGCTATTCGTAAAGCAAAGGCAAAAACACCGACATTCGTTCAGGGACCGAATGGCGAAACGCGGGGGTACGACGTTACTCTTGGGAATATACCTGTCGCGACAGAAAATTGTTTTTATAACTACGAGGAAGATCAACCTGCAAGTATCCGCTTTCGTATTTCAACAGGTGATCACCTAATCCTCTTTTTCCCAGAACGCGGAGTCTGCAATCTGATTTGCGAAACTTCCGGCAAACCAATTACGTCACCTTCCGCATTTCGTCAGCACTTTGGTTTGGATATAGGATTTGTTCCTATCCTTGGTCCCGTAGAACATAACGAACAGCTCTATCAGAAAGAGGCAGCAAGAGAGGCTTTGTTGACTCATCGAGCTTCCAGAAACTTCAGAAACATCTGGCATCATTACCCAGAGACTTTTGATGAATTTCGCTCACTCATTCAGACGACATGGCCAGGTGTGGATATAAAAAAGCCAGAGATAGACATGTCACACGAAAAGACCCTGCTTCGAAT
>CAYGNV010000389.1:0-2167 GCA_964351355.1 uncultured Smithella sp. | reverse complement strand
GGGGTAGTGGACAAAATCCGTCCGGGTTCAAGTCCCGGCTTCGGCACCATTTAAAATAACTTGAACGCGACTTCGTATTAGGACTTATTTTTTATTTCATCAATGTTCAGAGCGGCCTGCCTGAGCAAGTCGGCAATCGCGGCTTGTTGAGAGGCAGACAGGGATTGCAATTTCCCCATTTTGCCGCCCACATCATCCAGCTTTGTTTTTAAGTCGGCCAAAAGCGGCGATAAGTTAACCGGCAAAACAGCGATTTTTGGTTGTTTAATCCCCTCGATTGGCGCGCCGGGTTTCAGCAGGATTTCTTCCAGATATTCCGGTATGGTCACGGGCAGGCCGAATTTCTCCCGGATTAGGGATGCCAGATGTTCCTGTGCGGAAAATTCGCCATGCACCAGAAAGACCTGCATGGTCTTGCTCTGGAAATTTTTGAACCAATCCAGGAGCTGATCCTGGCCGGCATGGGCGGAGAAACCGTTGATGGTAAACACTTTGGCCGCGACGGCAATGTCTTCATTAAAAATGCGTATTTTTTTCGCGCCGTCAACTATCTTACGGCCCGGCGTCCCTTCCGCCTGGAAGCCGACAAAGACAATGCTGGCGCCGGATCGCCACAAGTTGTGGCGCAGATGGTGCCTGATTCGTCCCGCGTTGGCCATGCCGCTTGCGGAAATCACGACGGCCGGTTCCCGCGTTTCGTTAATCCGGATGGATTCTTCGGTGGTGGTGGACAATCTCAGATTGGGGAGGCCGAGCGGATCTTCGCCGTTCTTCAGCAGCATTTGGGTTTCGCTATCCATGTATGACGAGTAGCGGCGGAAGATTTCGGTGGCTTTTATCGCCAGCGGACTGTCCAGATAGACCGGCATGTCTTTGGGCAATTTGCCTGCGCGCAAAAGGAGATGAAGCGAATAAAGAATTTCCTGTGTTCTTCCCACGGCAAAAGCGGGGATGACCACCTTCTCTCCCTTCGCGTAGCTGTAACGAATGGCGAAAGCCAGTTCATCGAGACTTTCCTGTTCGCCTTTGTGGTTGCGGTTTCCATAGGTCGATTCCATCAACAGAAAATCCGCCTGATGCACGGAACTGGGATCTTTCATCAAAAGTTGATGGGGACGGCCGATATCGCCTGAAAAAACAAGTTTCGTGGTTCCTCCGTTTTCTTCGATAAACAATTCCACGATGGCCGCGCCCAGAATATGGCCGGCGTCCTGAAACCGGACGCTGATGCCGGGGGCAGGACTGAAGATTTCATCATATTTCCGGGTTTTAACAAACGGCATCACCGCTTCGGCGTCCTTTGTCGTGTAGAGGGGGACAGCATCCGTTTTCACACCCGTGCGCTGCAATCTTTTATTTCTTCCGGCGGCTTCCACCTCCTGAATATGCGCGCTGTCCAGAAGGAGTATCTTGAGCAGATCTCTGGTCGGTTCGGTGGCATAAACGGGTCCCCGAAAACCATTCTGCGTCATGCGGGGCAGCAGTCCCGAATGATCGATATGCGCGTGGGTGATGATAAAAAAATCGATCCGGCCCGGGTCATAAGGCGTAACATCCAGGTTGCGTCTTTCAATGGAGTCGGAACCCTGATGCATGCCGCAATCAACGGCAAATCGCGCCTGATCCGTTTCAATAACATAACACGAGCCGGTGACTGTTCTCGCGGCCCCGAGGAATTTAATTTTCATAATCCATCCTTCAATATGTCCTCCGCTGCAGACTGTGTCGCAATGTCATTGCGAGGGAGTGGAGCGACCGAAGCAATCTCATAAGGTGCCGATTTTATGAGATTACCACGACGCCTGAGAGGCGTCTCGTAATGACAAATATGAATTGCGACACACTCTCCTGACAGGGGTGGTGGCGAGTAGCTCATGGTTCATAGCTTGTGGCTAAAAAAACCGCCTAACCGTTGAACCCCTGAACCTCTTTTATTCTTTTCCCGATTTTTTCTGCTTTTTGGCCTCTTTCTTTTCCTTGGCTGATTTGACCGGTTTTTTCTTGGCGTCTTTTTTCACATCTTTGGATTTCGACATAATTTCAACCTCCGTGTAGTAGTGAATTAACTAATAGCAGAATATTGGCGGATTGACTAGATGAAAATTAGGCTATAGGCCATAGGCCATAGGCGATAGGCTATAGGTCCTAGTACCACGTAACATTAAAT
>CAYGNV010000388.1:0-2174 GCA_964351355.1 uncultured Smithella sp. | reverse complement strand
GTGACACTATTTTCTGCTTCCACATAATTTCCCGCCCATTGCTTGAACTGCATCAATCAAACATTTCTTGATCCCGCCTGTACCAGTGATCGGGAAAAAGCCGATACATCAATCTGGAAAAAGGTCCGATATATTCATTGTTTCTTTTATCAAACTGGCAGGCGTGAAGGATCATGTCCTTAATCGCGTCTTTGTTGCCGCCCTTATTAAAGATATTATAGGCGCAGGAAAAAAGCGGGCTGTACATGTTTTTCTTTTCCAAATATTTATAAACATGGCGAATGGTATTGGGACCTTCCGGTGTACCGTCTATTTGGCCCAGCACTTTTAAGTTGGTTTCAATGGGATTGCCTGTGTAAAGCTCATAGAAATATTTTCCGTAGCGGTAATTTTTGCTGGCCATAGAAGAAACGGTGACATACATATCGCCGACGCCGGCCTGGGAGTGAAACGCCTGAAAACTGCCGCCTAAAAGACGGGTCAGCGAACGGATTTCCACGCCGGAACGGGCAAAGATGGTGCCGGGTATCGAATCGCCTAAATCCAGCGAATCCGTCAAACCCTTGATATTGGCCACAATATTCTTTAACGCCCCGCAGGCCTCCACGCCGATCTTGTCAAAATTATAATAGGCATTGATTTCCTTGCGGTTAAACATCAGCAGGTGATCCCGAATAATGTTGGCGGTGCGGCGATTCCCCGCAACGGTCAGACAAACCGGTTTACCTAAGGCGATGTCCACGTCAAAAAACGGTCCGCCGATGCATGCAACCTGATACTTATGCTCCAGATTATATAAATGATTGTGAATGAGCTGCGACGGCGTGATCAATTCGGTCGATATTTCGTCGGAAATCAATCCCTTGATAGGCGAAATCAGACAGGTATCGCCCGCCTTTTTATCAATTATCGGCTTGAGATAATTGAGTAATTCCGGCAGACGATTCATCGTGACGGATAAAATAATGAAATCATTATTTTCGACGATATGCTCCAGGTCGTTAGTCGCGTAAACTTTCGGCGACAGACGCGGAACCTGATCCATGCCACCCACCCGTTTGGCCAGATCCTCTGTTAAATGAATGGGATTCAAGTGGTCCCGATTAATGGCCTTGCAGACGTCCGAATTATGGTAATAAATGGCAACGCGCTTGTTGTCACGTCCCAGCTTATAAGCAAACGAAGTCCCCAGGCGTCCCGGCCCGATGATGGCGACTCTTGTTGTATCTAAATTGGAAACTATCATATCTATCCGTTCTTTATTGTACTGATGGACTTATTATATGGAACTCATTATCCGAATGTCAAACCCTAATAGCCTTTTTACAAAAAGTAAAACAAAATTTGCCGGAATACGGCTATTTTTAGTTGCATTATCGCGGCGGATTGTTTAAAAATCTGAAACACAGGAAGTAGCCAACACAACACGTGAGGCGGGTAATAATCTTATGGCCGAGGAAACAATTATTCATTATCCAAACGGAGCAGTAAAGGAAAAGAAATATTTGCTGGAAGGAAAGATGGAGGGTGAATACACAACTTATTTTCCCGGCGGCCAAATTATGGCACAGCTTCATTTCAGCCGCGGCAGAAGAAACGGCCCCGCCATCAGCTATTATTCCAACGGGCAGGTTCGGGAAAAAGTAAATTTTATCAATAATAAAATGGACGGTCTCTATCTTTCCTATCATGAAAACGGTCATATGCGGGAAGAAGAGCATTATCAAGGCGGAAAGCTGCACGGCCCCTACCGTCGCTATTATAAAACAAGCGAACTGCGTGAAGAGGAAAATTTTCAAAATGGAAAGTTTGAAGGGGAGTATGTCTGCTACTATAAAAACGGGCAAATCAAGGAAAAGGGGTTGTTTAAAAACGATAAACGCGAAGGCGGCTACATCGCTTACTTCAAAAATGGACAGATCAAAGAGAAAGCGACTTACAAAAACGGCAATCTGGTGGGCAAGTTTCTGACCTTTAACGAAGACGGCGCCCATATCGATGAAGACAATAGCGAAGACGCCGATTCGGCGCGCACCTGGGAGGAAAAGGATGTTGCCAATTTGCTGCATGATCTGAGTCATTTTGATAAAAAGCAAAAATGATCACCGTCTGAATACGAGGAGGTAGCCATCATGATCAAAACCATACTCATTCCGGTTGATGGATCGGCCAAC
>CAYGNV010000387.1:0-2182 GCA_964351355.1 uncultured Smithella sp. | reverse complement strand
TTGGGGCCGCATTTTGCGATCTGAATGGAATCGACTCCCTGCCGCTGATCCGCAGTCCACGTGATAGGCGCTCCCATGCCTTTCCATCTATCAAACTTCTCCAGCTCACGGATAACCGCTTCCGTACTGAGATTTGGCCCAACTCTCTTCAGAGCTTCGACCAAAGGTTCGGCATATATGATACCTACGGTTAAAAACACCCCCCATCGTTCTTGAGGGGCCAGCCGTTTGGCCGCTTCCCGGTATTTTACCACCAAAGGATCTTTAGAATCAGGTTCCGGAGCAGCGGCTGATGTAATAACACCTTCATAGAGACCATCCGAAAGTTTATGCATAAGCGGATAATCCGAAAGCCCGGTGTGGGAAATCCACTGGGGTTTATAGCCGATGCTGGCGCTCGTTTTTAGTGCCATCACTGCCAGTGAGGGAGCAACCCACATGAAAACGGCTTCGGCTCCGGCGTTTCTCAGTCGCAGGATCTGCGATGAAAGATCGGCAGTGGTCGGTTCGACCGGGATTTCCAAAACCAGCTTCATTCCAAGGGCATCAAGGCGCTGCTTGGCGCCTTGCAGTCCCACTTTACCAAAAACATCGTTCTGATACAAAAACCCGATTTTCTTGTGTCCCATTTTTTCCACGATGTACTTCGTCAGCACGCTTGTCTCATCCTGAAACAGCGGGTAGGAATGGAAACGGTATCGGCTGGGCGGATCGTCAATCGGATTCAGTGCGGCGGTGCCGGGCACAACCCACAGCACTTTATTGCGGTCCAGATACTGCTTGACGGCATGGCAACCCGCGCCGGAAACACCGCCTGTAAAGGCAAATATCCCGCGTCTATCTACCAACTCCCTGACCTGCGACATTGCTTGTGACGGGTTATACTGGTCGTCGCGAATAAAATAATTGATCTTCCTGCCGTGGATTCCGCCTTCTTCATTCACCATGTCAAACAGCACGGAGGTTCCCCTCGCCACGGCGCCCCAGACCGCCGCGGGCCCCGTCTGAGGACTGAACTGGGCAATTCGGATTTCTTTGTCGTCAAAACCAGGCTTCTGGGCAAAAGAAGCATTCACCGCGACAAAAAGCACCATGATTACAACAATTGTCGAAATACTTACCATTTTTCTCATACTCTCTGCATTAACTCCTTCTTGTTGAATTTATATTAAATTAAATTTAAGTAAATTTAATTTATTTATAAGAACTTGCTTCTTATGACTTGGAGTCATAGCATATGGTATTTTGTGTGTCAAAGGAATATTTGAGGCACAGGCAATCTAATACTGGGTTCCCGCCGCGCGGTTGGCCGCGGCAATCGCCTGATGCGCAAGATCAACCGACTGCCCCAGTGTGTTTAGCGCCTGGTCGGGATTATGGAAGCCCATGGAGTTTTCGGCGGCGATGAAGTCCCAGTACCACTGCGATTTACGAATCAGATCGCGCGCTTTCCCCAGCTCGGTTTGATTGACTTTGGGGGTTTTGCCGGCCTTGCCGATCACGTCATGCGCACGGGCAATGGTCCGGCCTGCCGTGTGCTGAAGTTCCCAGACGTGGTTCTGAACTTTTTTCACTCTCTCCAAAAGCCATTTTTCATCCTGCGTGTGACAGGTGCGGCAGGAGGCCGAAACGGTTTTCATGGGACTGGTCAACCAGTGCGACGAGTATTTGCGGCCGCCCTCGCGCATGTAAGGCATGTGGCAGTCCGCGCAGGAAACACCGGAGGCCGCATGGACGCCGCCGCTGAAGAGTTCATATTCGGGGTGCTGTGCTTTGAGCATTTTCGCCTGCGAGTCGGGGTGCTGCCAGTCCATATCAAACCCGAAGGGGATATCCTTGTAATAGGCGTAAATGTCTTGGGGCGTAAGCCCCTTGTCCCACGGAAAAATGACGCGCTTTGTCTCCGATTCGAAATAATATTCCGAATGGCATTGTGCGCACACATAGCTGCGCATGGCTTCGCGCGACGCCCCCACCAGATTAATTCCCCGTCTTTCCATGGCTTCGATGAAGGCCGGATTGATAACCTGCAGTTTCATGGTCTGCGGGTCATGGCAGTTGACGCAGCCGACGGCATGCTTGATGCGGGGCAGCAATTCAGTCAGAGGCGTTTTGGCGTAGCTCCGTCCCATTTCCATGTAGATATCCTTCAGATTGGCCGTCTTGCAGGTCATGCAGGAAC
>CAYGNV010000386.1:0-2194 GCA_964351355.1 uncultured Smithella sp. | reverse complement strand
CCGGGTCCGACAGGAACATCATTGTGCCTGGCGTGTTTGATAAAATCTGAAACGATCAGAAAATAACCGGCAAATCCCATTTTCTTAATGATTTCCAACTCTGAACGCAGGCGTTTGTTATATTTTTCCCGAACAGCCGTCTCGTCCTCTTTCTGATATTTCATAATAATCGGCAGGAGCTTATTCAGCCCTTCCACCGACTTGCGTTCCAGATAATCTTCAAGAGATTCCTCGGGATTTTTGACTTCAAATTTTGGCAAATAAAACTTGCCGAATTCAAAAGTCAGGTTGCAGCGTTCTGCGATGTTCACGGTGTTGGCTATGGCCTCCGGTGTTGCAGCAAAAAGTGTCTGCATTTCCTCCGGGGATTTGACATAAAACTGATCCGATGTCATCGACATCCGGTCGTTGTCTTCGATGGTTTTTCCTGTCTGGATGCACAAAAGAACATTATGCGCCTCGGCATGGTCGGCATTCAGATAATGACAGTCGTTGGTGGCGATCAGCGGAATGGACAGTTCTTTGCTCAGCTCAATCAAACCCTGGTTGGCAATCTTCTGATCGGAAATACCGTTTTCCATGATTTCCAGATAGAAATTATCTTCGCCGAAAATTTCCTGATAGGCGCGGGCGGATTTTCTGGCTTCGTCCATATTGCCGCGGACAATATGGGAAGCGATTTCGCCGTGCAGACAGGCGCTCGATGCGATCAGGCCTTCGGAACATTGCTTAAGCAATTCTTTATCCACACGGGGACGGTAATAAAAACCTTCGATATGAGCCGCCGAGGTCAGCTTCATCAGATTTTTATAACCCTGCATGTTTTTGACGAGGACAACCAAATGACGCGTGGCTTCACCGATGGTGGACGTCGTTTTATCAAAACGGCTCCGGGGTGCAACGTAGAGTTCGCAGCCGATAATCGGCTTGATACCGTTGGCATAGGCCTGTTTATAAAAATCAATTGCGCCGAACATGTTGCCATGGTCGGTGATAGCCATAGCCGGCATTGCGTATTCCTTGGCCTTTTTGAAGAGGTCATCCAAGCGGATCATGCCGTCGAGAAGGCTGTATTGCGTATGAACGTGAAGATGAACGAAATTTGCGTGCTTCATTTTTAGTTAATCGATCCAGTAATTGGGCGCTTCCTTGGTGATGATGACGTCATGGACATGGCTTTCCCTTAATCCGGCAGACGTAATGCGCACAAAGCGTGAATTCTCAATCAGTTCCGGAATTGTTTTGCATCCGACATAACCCATCCCTGCTTTTAAGCCGCCGATAAGCTGGACGATACTGGCGGAAAGCGATCCGCGGAATGGCACCCTGCCCTCAATACCTTCCGGCACGGTTTTCATAGCGCCTTCCATGTCATCCTGATAATACCGATCGCGGCTGCCCATTTTCATGGCTTCGAGCGATCCCATACCTCGATAGACTTTATAACTGCGGCCCTGGAATAAAATTGTTTCGCCGGGACTTTCTTCGGTTCCGGCAAATAAACCGCCGATCATCACACAATGAGCGCCACATCCGATAGCTTTAACAATATCACCGGAAAATTTGATGCCGCCGTCGGCAATCACCGGAATGCCATGTTTTGCAGCAACTTTGCAGGCGTCTCGAATGGCGGACATTTGGGCTATACCCACACCGGCAATAATGCGTGTGGTGCAAATTGATCCGGGACCGACGCCGACTTTAACCGCATCCACACCCGCGTCGATCAGGGCCTTGGCGCCTTCGGATGTCGCGACATTCCCCGCGATCAGTTGGCATTTAGGGAAATTGGCCTTGGTTGATTTGATGGCATCGAGCACGCCCGATGAATGTCCGTGAGAGGTGTCAATCACAATCACGTCCGCGCCGGCTGACAGCAAGGCGGCAATGCGTGGTTCGCGATCGACGATACCTACCGCCGCACCCACACGCAATCTGCCTTTGGAGTCTTTACAGGCATTGGGATAACGTCTTATCTTTTCAATGTCTTTAATGGTGATCAGACCCTTTAAACGATATTTATCATCCACGACCAGCAGCTTTTCGATGCGATGCTTGTGAAGGAGCTTTTTGGAGTCTTCCAGCGAAATATTTGAGGAAACCGTGACAAGATTTTCTTTGGTCATAACATTAGCAACCGTCTGCTCCATGTTTTCTTCAAACCGCAGATCGCGGTTGGTTAGAATGCCGACGA
>CAYGNV010000385.1:0-2202 GCA_964351355.1 uncultured Smithella sp. | reverse complement strand
TTGAAAACGCCTTTTCTTTCCTTGTCAAAACCATAACGCATCAGGATGCCGGTTTCCAGCACATCCATCACTTCCTTAATTTCTTCCTGCCCGATCAGTTCAGCTCCTGCCATGGTTTTATCCTTCCTTTCTTAAAAAGCTTCCGCGTAAATCGCGATCATGTCTTCTTTGGTCATCTTGCGGGGATTGTTCTCCAGCGGTCTTGCCACCGTCATGGCTACATCAGCCAGCGCCGGAAAATCTTCTTCTTTGACGCCGAAATCACGAATCGAGGAATCAACGCCGCAATCTTCAATCAGGGCCTCAACCGCATCCACCGCCAGATAAGCGGCTTCGCGCGCGGGCAGCCCTTCCGTACATTCGCCCATTGCATCGGCGACATCGGTGAATTTTTCCTGTGCGCCAGGCAAATTAAACGCCATGACCGACGGCAGCAGCATCGTGTTGGCCAGACCGTGGCCGACACCATATTTGCCGCCCAGCGGATAAGACAAAGAATGGACGGCGGTGACGCCCGCGTTGGCAAGTCCGATGCCCGCATACAGGCTGCCCAGCAGCATCCGTTCGCGCGCGGCAATGTTTTTGCCGTCATGCACACAGGTGCGCAGATTTTCGGCGATGAGCGCGATCGCTTCGAGCGAAAACATTTCACTCATCGGCGACGAGTTGATTGATGTGTAGGACTCTATCGCGTGGCACAAAGCATCGAGGCCGGTCTGCGCCGTGGGTGCGGGGGGAAGAGAAAGCGTCAGCTCCGGATCCAAGAGCGCCAGTTCGGGATAAAGATAAGGGCTGTTCATGCCTTCTTTCTTTTTAAGGTTTTTGCGGACAAACACGGCCGTAAACGTGACTTCGCTGCCGGTTCCGGCGGTGGTGGGAATCATGATTTTGGGCAGGCCGGCCTTCGGGACTTTATTCAACCCCAGATAATCCGTGGCGGCGCCTTTATTGGTGGCGATGACGGCGATGGCCTTGGCCACGTCCATCGCGGAGCCGCCGCCGATACCGATCACCATGTCGCATTTGTTTTTGACAGCCAGCGCCGCGCCTTCGTCCGCCAGTTCGATGCGGGGCTCCGGTTCCACCTTATCAAAAACAGTGAACTTGATGCCTTCGGATACCAGAATGCTGGCGATTCTTTCCTGCAATCCCGTTTTAGCCAGGTTTTTATCGATAACAATCAATGGATTTTGCGCGTGATGGTCTTTAACATGGCTGGCAAGCGTTAAAATTGACCCGTTGCCGAAAACGATTTTTTTGGCGCCGGTAAATGAAAATATTTTCCTCATAATAAACGACCTCCATCGTTAGGGGTTAGGATTTGGTTACTCTGCACATTTCAAGGTTTTCCTTTCACGCCAAATCAGACCTAAAGTCAAGTATTTTTGTGGTGTGCATACCATTCCAGTTGCCGGCAGATGCCGCGGATGATTTTCACTTCCCGCGATAAAAGACCGGAGCGTGAGAAAAAGCGGCGCAAATCCAGCATCCAGTATTCCGGATTTTCCGGATTCAAAAAGCCGATTTTGCCGAGCAGTTCTTTGATTTGCAGATACATGCCTTCCGTCTCGGATGATAACGCCAATTTGGGTGTCGCCTCCGCCGGGGTATCTGCTGCCGACGACGCGATAAAAATTTCATAGCAGAGAATCAGCACGGCCTGCGAGAGATTAAGAGACTTGAATTCGCGCGACGTCGGAATCGTCACGACACTGTGGCATAAGCGCAATTGATCATTGGCCAGACCCGTGTCTTCCGGGCCAAACAAAAGCGCGATTTTGTTTTTCTGAGAAAGATCGGCAATATTTTGCGCCGCCACACGCGGCGAGACAAAAGGTCCGCGGGCCTTGCCCAGACGGGCGGTGGTTCCCACGATATAGTTGAAATCGCCCAGCGCTTCTTCGATGCTTTCACAATACTGGATTTGATCTAAAACATCGGCAGCCAGATGCGTGGAGCGCTGCTCCATTTCCTCTCGGTCATAATCCGCTTTCCCCACAACGACGATATTGCTGATGCCCATATTCTTGGCAGCCCGCGCCACCGACCCGATATTCCCCGCGTATTTCGGCTTATATAAAACTATACTGATGTTTTTTGTTTTGGCTTTCAAAATAATTTCCTTTCATATCATCCAAAAGGCGGTGGCGTAATCCTTATCTGTCATTGCGAACGCACGGCAGTGCGTGTGGCAATCCCATG
>CAYGNV010000384.1:0-2211 GCA_964351355.1 uncultured Smithella sp. | reverse complement strand
CTGGCGCTGCCCGCCTATGATTACTGCCTGAAATGTTCCCACACCTTCAATCTGCTCAACGCCCGCGGCGCGATCAGCGTGGCTGAACGAACCAGTTACATCGGCCGGGTCAGAAATCTGGCGCGCCTGAGCGCCGAACTTTACCTCAAGCAACGCGAAGAAATGGGGTATCCCCTTTTAAAGAACAACTAGAATATCTGGAGACAAAATGAGTAACGAACTGCTTTTTGAAATTGGCACCGAAGAAATTCCCGCCGCGTTTTTGTCCAAGGCCGTCGGTGATATGGAAGAGATCATCCGCAAATCCTTAACGGAAAAACGCATTGGCTTTACCGGAATCAAGTGTCTGGCCACACCGCGCCGTTTGGTTCTTTATATTGAGGACATTTTGCAAAAACAGGAAGACCAGACCATTGAAAAGATGGGGCCGGCAAAAAAGGCAGCCTTTGATGAAAACGGCCAGCCGACCAAAGCCGCGCTGGGATTCGCCAGAGGTCAGGGCGTGGAAGTTGCTCAACTGGAAACCATCGTCACCGATAAAGGCGAGTATCTGGGCGCGCGTAAAACCATTAGCGGCCAGCCGACTGCCGATCTGCTGCCGGATATTCTCAAAAACTTTCTTCTATCCATTTCTTTCCGGAAATCCATGCGCTGGGCTGCTTACGATTTGCGCTTTGCACGTCCGATTCATTGGATCCTGGCGCTCTATGGCGGAAAAATTGTTCCCTTGAAGATTGAAGATATTGAAAGCGGCAATATGTCCTATGGTCATCGCTTCATGAGCCCGGCGCCTTTTGCTGTTTCCAGCTTTGCAGATTATCTGTCTAAGGCCAGAGATAATTTTGTCATCGCCGATCCCGAGGAAAGAAAAAAAATAATTCTGGAGGAAGCCCGGAGAGCGGCGACTGAAGTCGGCGGAAAGCTCTTTTATACGGAAGACCTGCTGGAGACTGTCAGCTTTATTGTGGAATATCCGGTAATTGTGCGCGGCGGATTCGATGAAGCCTATTTAAAGATTCCCAAAGAAGTTCTGATAACCACGATGATTGCTCACCAAAAATATTTCCCTGTCGTCAACGACGAAGGAAAACTGCTGCCTTACTTCATCGCCGTAAGCAACACCCGTCCCCGAGACGTCGCTGTGGTGGCCAGCGGAAATGAAAGGGTGTTACGGGCGCGCCTAGCCGACGCTTCATTCTTTTTTGAGGAAGACAAGAAAGTGCCCCTTGAGACTCGTGTAGAATCGCTCAAAAAAGTAGTATTCCACACGCTTTTGGGAACATCGCATAAGAAAGTAATGCGCTTCCGCAAGCTGGCGGTCAAGATTGCCGCCCATGTGAAACCGTCCGTCAAGAAAAACGTTGACCGCGCCGCACTTCTGGCCAAGGCTGATCTGGAATCGCTCATGGTGGGTGAATTTTCGGAACTCCAGGGCATCATGGGACGCGAATACGCGCTTTTAGCAGGCGAAAAACCGGAGATCGCCAATGCCATCTATGAACATTATTTACCGATTGTCGCCGGCGGTGATCTGCCCCAAACAGATGAAGGCGCCATTGTCGGTATTGCCGATAAAATAGATACCATCGTCGGCTTCTTCGCGGTGGGCATGCCGCCAACCGGCACGGCCGACCCCTACGCTTTGCGTCGTCAGGCGCTGGGTGTTATTAATATTATTTTGGCCCGGCGTTATGCTTTGAGCCTGAATTTCCTGATCGATGAAAGTCTGGCGTCACTGAAAGATGTTTTGAAAAAACCGGCTGACGACATCAAAAAAGACGTTCTGGATTTTTTTAAGGCCCGTTTGCAAAATCAGCTGATCGCCCAGGGTTATGCTTACGATACGGTGGACGCCGTTCTATCCACGGACATGGGCGACCTTGTCCCGGTCATCGAAAAAGTTCAAGCCCTTCAGGCTTTCAGGCTTAATCCCGAGTTTGAACCCATCTCAGTCGCATTCAAGCGCGTGGATAATATTTTGAAAGATTTTCATGGAGGTCAGGTTGATGTTAACCTGCTCTCCCATGATGCGGAAATTAAATTATTTTCGTCATTAGAAAACATTAAACTGCGTGTGGAAAAAGGCATTGCTGAAAAAGATTTTAACACCGCATTGAACAAACTTGCCGCCCTGCGTCCTCATGTGGATACTTTTTTTGATCATGTTATGGTCATGGATAAAGATGAGAAAGTCCGTTTCAACCGTTTATC
>CAYGNV010000383.1:0-2223 GCA_964351355.1 uncultured Smithella sp. | reverse complement strand
TTATTTGCCGATTATATGTCACAGCGCAGTAAAAAAAGTCAAATGCTATTTGCCGCATCAACAAACCCTTTCTTTTTTGACTGTACCTTGTTTATCTGCTATAAATCAACACATAAAGGAGGTTGATATGGGACGAGTCGGAGTATTAGCAGGCACGATTATGATGGAAAGAAGCCATCTGATTCAAAAAGGCAGCAAGCAACGGATCAAAAATCAACATGGTGAAGCGCTGGCCGTTTTGACGGATAAGATGGTGTTTATTGTCCGGCACGGCGATGATCCCGCCGAATATATTCTACCGCACAAGATCAACCATCACGCTAATCTTCAGGCGCTGAAAGATCTCGGCGTTACCGACGTGGTCGGCATCAACTCAACCGGATCATTGAAGATAAGTTTGCGTCCGGGCATAATCGTCATTCCCGATGATTTTATCACCCTCACGGCGACACCAACCATTCATCAGAATAAAGCCGTCCACATCACGCCCTCCTTAAATGAATCCGTGCGCCAAAAACTAATCGCGGCGGCGCAAAGCTGTAATTTGGACGTTGTGGAAAAAGGAACCTACTGGCAGGTTGCGGGACCCCGCCTGGAAACCCGGGCGGAAATCCGGATGATGGCGAATTTTGCCGACATTGTCGGTATGACGATGGCCAATGAAGCGGTGATCGCCTTGGAAATGGGTTTGCTTTACGCCTCGGCCTGTTCCATTGATAATTTCGGCAACGGTCTTATGGAAAAGCCGCTCAGCCTGGAGGAAATCATAGCAGGAACACGCAAAAACGCGGATATGATGATGAGGCTACTGGAAAACTATGTTGGTTCAAATCTTTAATTTGAACCAACATGCCTTGATTGTCAAATACCGGTTGGTTCAAGTCGGAGACTTGTGCCAACCAGGCTATAACTCTGAATTTTAGGGTGAGCCTTATCCTTTTGTTTCAGGGGCAACCGCGCGAACGAGTAGTTTATCAACCCGGTTGCCGTCCATATCGACAATTTCAAAAAGATAGCCGCTGGCGGTAAATTTATCGCCGATTTTTGGAATGCGGTTCAATTGATACATGGCCAGACCGCCCAGGGTATTAACATCAGGCCTTTCGTCTTCTTCTTCAAACAGCGAATGAACTTTCAATATATCTTCAACATCTTCCACTTTCATTGAGCCGTCCATCAGATACGACCCATCTTCACGCTGAAACGCTTCCGGTTCGTCGAGATCGCCCAGAGCGGGCAAATCACCCATGATATTTTCGGTGAGATCATGCAGGGTGATAATCCCTTCCATGGATCCATATTCGTTGATGACAATCCCGAAATGCTTCTTTGTTAGGCGGAACATCTCCAGCACTTTCAGAGCCGGCGCCTGTTCAGCAATATACAGAGGCTCCAACAGGATCTCCTCCAAACGCAGCGTTTGATGCTTGATATAGTAGGCCAGTATGTCCTTGACATTCACCACACCCTTGACGTGATCGACTTCATCTTCGCACACCAGCAATCGCGGGAAGGGTGAATTCAAAGACTCCGACAATATTTCATCAGGGGGTTGGTGAATATCAAGCCACGTGACATCCACGCGGGGAGTCATGAGCGCGCTCGCCCGCTTATCCCCGAAACGGATGACTTCATTAATCATGTCGGATTCCTCTTTTTCAATGACGCCGTGCTCGGAACCCTTTTTTAAAAACATGCGCAGTTCTTCTTCCGTGACGGGGGCTTCAATGCGGTTTTGAACGCCAAATAATTTCAGGACCAGTTTCGTGGAAATACTTAAAATCCATACGACGGGGTAAGTGACCGAACTGAATACTTTCATAGCCGGAGAAAGGAAGATGGCTATTGGTTCGGCATGATTCAGCGCGATGGTTTTCGGCACCAGTTCTCCAACGATCAGGGAAAGGTATGTAATGATACCGACGACGATGACGACAGAGAGTGTATGGGCGTAAGGAGCGAGCCAGCCGACATTTTTCAACAGGGGAGCAACATCTTCCGCCAGAGCCAACCCGGCATAGGCGCCGGACACAATCCCGATGAGCGTAATGCCTACCTGGATGGCGGACAGAACCTTTTCAGGCTCGGCCAGAAGGGCAAGCGCCGTTTTAGCTCCCAGCCGTCCGAATTTTGCTTCTTCTTCCAAACTGGAGCGACGCGCGGAAATCAAAGCGATCTCATACATGGCAAAAATGCCATTGATGATCAGCAACAGGGCAACAA
>CAYGNV010000382.1:0-2230 GCA_964351355.1 uncultured Smithella sp. | reverse complement strand
TTAAAATCAACGCCAAAATGAGAAAATCCATGGACCAGTTGAAGCCGAATCTGGTTATTCTGATCGATTTTCCCGACTTCAACCTGAATATTGTGGCCCGGGCCGCTAAAAAAAGAAATATCAAAATTTTTTACTATATCAGTCCGCAGGTTTGGGCCTGGCGCGAGGGACGCGTCGAGCAAATCAAAAGGCTGGTCAACAGAATGGCCGTGATTCTACCGTTTGAAGTGGAATTTTACGCCAAGCACGGATTTGCCGTTGATTACGTCGGCCATCCCCTGCGCGATACGGTAAAAACTGAGTTTACCAAATTCGAAGCCCGGCTTCATTTCGGACTTGCCGAAAAACAAACAACCATCGGTCTCCTGCCGGGCAGCCGGACGGCGGAAATCACCAGGCTTTTGCCGGAAATGATGCAAGCGGCGCAAATTATTTCTAAGAAAATACCCGGGGCGCAATACATTTTGCCGCTGGCGGACACACTCGAGGAAAAAGCCGTCGCCGGGATTATTGCCGCATCGGGACTTTCCGTCAAAATTGTCCGGAAGCACACATATGACGTTATCGCCTGCTGCGATCTGGCCATTGTAACCTCCGGAACGGCCACACTGGAAACCGGCCTGATGGGCGTGCCCATGATTATCATCTACAAGCTGTCACTTTTTTCGGAACTAATCGGCAGAATGATCATCAAGCCGCAGCCTATCGGCTTGGTCAACATCATTGCCGGCAAAACCGTCGCCCCGGAATTGCTTCAACAGGACGCCAACGGCCCGCGCATCGCATCTGAGGCTCTGGCAATTTTATCAAACGATGAAAAAAAACAGGAAATTATCACCGAGCTTCAGAACATCCGCGCCAAATTGGGCGAACCCGGCGCAGCCAGAAGAGCTGCGCAAATTGCCTGCGATATGATATAGGATCAACTATGGAAACTTTTAAAAGATTGTTATTCATGGCCAAGCAATATTATGTGCGCTTTATCTTTGCCGCGCTTTGCATGATCATTGCCGGAGGTTTGCAATCCGCTCTGCCGCTGATATCCAAACCGGCCATTGACGAAATATTTGTCAGTAAAAACATTGCCGCACTAAAATGGATTCCCTTTGCTATTATCGGCATATTTCTTTTTAAAGGGTTGTGCAACTATGGACAATCCATTTTAATGAGTTCTATCGGCTTGCGCATCGTGACGAATTTGCGCAATAAACTTTACGAGAAAATTCAGAGCCAATCTTTATCCTTTTTTGCCGAACACCCTACTGGATTGCTGATGTCGCGGATCACCAATGATGTTCAATCCGTTCAGACCGCGTCATCGGAGGCTATAACAGCCTTAATCAAAGACAGCTTTATGCTGATATCATTGGTGGGGGTTATTTTCTACACGGACTGGAAATTGGCGCTGATTGCCATGATTATTTTCCCCCTGGCCATCTATCCCATTTCCCTGTTTGGCAGAAAAATGCGCAAGGTGACAACGTCCACGCAAATCACCATGGGAACCTTGAGTTCCCTTTTACAGGAAACCATTTCCGGAACACGCATCGTCAAAGCCTTTTGCATGGAAAAATATGAAAATAAAAGATTCGCCGCGGAAAATGAAAGGCTGTTCAACTATAACATGAAAGCCGTTTCCGTAAACGCCATTTCCAGCCCCCTCATGGATTTTCTGGGCGGATTGGGGATTGCCGCCGTCATCTTTTATGGCGGATACAACGTCGTGGAGGGCCATTCCACACCCGGCACTTTTTTCTCTTTTATTGCCGCGCTGCTGATGCTCTACGAGCCAATAAAACGGCTGACCAATGTTAATAACACCATCAATCAGGGCATTGCCGGCGCCGACCGTATTTTTAGCATCATCGACCGCATACCTGATATTGAAGATAAACCGAATGCCATTGTGCTGCCTTCTGTTACCCAAGGCATCGAGATTGAAAATGCGACGTTTTGCTATGAAACAACGCCGGTGCTAAAGAATATTAATCTCTCGATCAAGGCGGGTGAAGTTGTCGCGTTTGTCGGCATGAGCGGCGGCGGCAAAACATCGCTGGTGAATCTGATTCCCCGTTTTTACGACGTCTCCGCCGGACGCGTTCTGATTGACGGTTATGACATCCGCGATGTCACGCTGCAATCCTTGCGCGGCCAGATCGCCATCGTCACGCAACAGACCATCCTTTTTAATGATACCGTTAAAAACAACATCGCGTACGGCGATATACAG
>CAYGNV010000381.1:0-2237 GCA_964351355.1 uncultured Smithella sp. | reverse complement strand
GTTCTTTCCTGCGCGTCTTGCAGAGCGTCCAGTTTGCCGGCAAGTGGCGTCCAATCAATGGAGCTTCGTTTCAACTGCCATATCTGCAGCACGACAATGATCAGCAGAAATATAAAAATGATGTAAAATACTATTTCCATTTCATCCATCAATTATCAAATATCGTTTAAAAAAGGTGGCTGAATATAATGGCCAATATCTTAAAATGTCAAGTAAAATAAGGGATTGTAAAAAACATGGCATGGCGGGGCGTATTTTGATATAATCATGATGATCGATTTCATCTGTGCGGAATGATTTTCAGAGCACTTGTGCAGGATTATGGATTTACCCTGATCAGCCTAAAGGGAGGGGTGTCATGAAAGGAATAAAAGATTTTAACATCAGTCGCCGGTCATTTTTAAAGATCAGCGCCGGCGCTGCGGTTTTGGCCGGTGTGCCATTTCCGAAAACGGCATCCGCACGGACGGAGGAACAATTATCAACCCTTATTGATTTAAATCTGTGCAACGGCTGCGTTGATCGTAAGACGCCTGCCTGTGTAAGTGCCTGCAAGGACATCAACAAAGATAAAATTCCACAGGTGGTGAAAAACATCCCGGAACCCTGGCCGCGCAAAACCATCGAAGACTGGTCGAAAAAGCAGGAAGTTACCAATCGCTTGACGCCCTACAATTTCATTTATGTTCATAGCACCGAGATTGGCGGAAAAACCATTTTCATGCCCCGCCGCTGCATGCATTGCGACAACCCGGCCTGCGCGACAATCTGCCCGTTTTCGGCGAATTCTAAAAAGAAAAACGGCGCGGTTGTCATCGACCAGGATCTTTGTTTCGGCGGCGCAAAATGCAAGGATGTCTGCCCCTGGGAAATTCCCCAGCGACAATCCGGCGTCGGCATCTACCTGCATGTTTTGCCGGGCTTCATGGGCAACGGCGTCATGTATAAATGCGACTTATGTAATGAGCGCCTGAAGGAAGGGAACCAACCCGGTTGCATAGAGGCTTGCCCCCGTGAGGCTTTGCTCATCGGAGCGCGCAAAGCAATCGAAAAAATCGCTGATGAACGAGCCCGCGCGATGAATGGTTTTATCTACGGCAAAACCGAAAACGGCGGAACATCAACATTGTACGTTTCGCCCGTATCCTTTGAACAGATCAACAAAACGATGGAGAATAAACCGGGGCAGCCGGATCTGAAACCGGGCGTCGTAAGAAGAATGGCGGCCACCGATCCTCTGGGAAAGGCGGTTCTGGCCGCGCCCCTCCTGGGGCTTGCCGCGGCGGGCGTCGCGGTCGCTCACAACTGGTTTACACGCCGCAAGAAATTGGTAAAGAAGGAGGAAGAAAACAATGACTGAAAAAATCATCGCCCAAAAGAATCTCGTTGTCCGTCACAGCGCGCTTGATTTGATCGAACATTGGGCTATCGCCATCTCCGGCCTCGTCCTGCTTTTTACCGGAATCTTCGAATTGCCTGTTGCCAAACGCTACTATATCATCACGATTCCTGGCCTGGGCTGGTCGGCTGACTTTATCACATCCCTGTATCTGCATTACGCGGCGGCCCTTGTTTTTACGGCGGTGGGTGTGTTTCACCTGGTTTATCACGGTCTGCTCGGCGAAAAAGGGTTGGTGCCGCGAAAAGGCGATTTTGCAAAATCCATTGCCGTCATCAAAAGTTTTATCGGCCTTGGGAAGGAACCGCCCATGCACAAATACCTGCCGGAGCAGCGTCTGGCGTATGTGGGTATGGCTTTTATTATCCTGATGCTGATTCTTTCCGGACTGGTCAAAACCTATAAAAATATCTACGCACCGGATATGTCCCATACGGTTTTGCTGTGGGCCACCTGGGTACATAATATCTTTTTCCTTTTATTTTTTCTTTCTTTCCTGGCGCACATGGCAGCAATTGCCCTCCGGCCCAACTGGCCGATGGTGCGAGGCATCTTCACAGGGAAAGTACGTCTGGATTACGCCCGGCACCGCCATGCCCTATGGCTCGCCGAGTTGGAGCCGGCACAAACCCTTTGCGCGGCAGATTTACCCGACACGACGTTACCCGAAACAGATTCCGGCCTGGCGGCCGAACTGATGCCGGCGCCGGAAACACAACCGCCTGCCGGAGAAACAAGTCAGGAGGAAATACAGCCTCCGAAAGCATGAGGTCTCAAACCTGAAAGAAAAATTTGTTGACAGATATTCCCGATGCTGTTAAGTATGCACCCAATTATG
>CAYGNV010000380.1:0-2239 GCA_964351355.1 uncultured Smithella sp. | reverse complement strand
GGTTTCGCCAAGAGAACCGTAAACCTCATCCGTGCTGACATGCAGAAAACGGCAGTCTGTTCCGGATGCCTCGCCGGTTGCGCCTTTCAGCCAGGCATCGCGCGCCGCTTCCAGCAAATTGAATGTTCCCATAATATTGGTTTGGACAAATTCAGCCGGGCCGGTAATGCTGCGGTCTACATGGGATTCGGCGGCAAAGTGGATAACGGTGTCTATTTGCTCTTCGGCAAAAATCTTCCTGACCAGATCATTGTCGCAAATATCGCCCTTCACAAAGCGATACCGGGGATTATTTTCAACGTCCGTTAAATTGCCGGGATTGCCGGCATAGGTCAGCTTATCCAAATTAATCAGGCGATAATCGGGATAATATTGCAGGGTGTGGCGGATAAAGTTGGACCCGATAAAGCCGCATCCGCCTGTCACAAGCACTTGTTTCATATTTGATACTCCACTATAACTATGAGCCATGAGCTATTTACAGAACGCTTTCATTTTCCTGCGGTGTAAACTCGGGTACAATTTCCTGGAGTTTTCTTTTAATGCCCTTTGCATCGTGACACGCTGCTATCTTCACCAGTTCACTAATTTCACGATAAAGATGTTCTTTGGCTTCCTCTGGATTGCCCACGCCGTTGAAACAACTTTTGGAACGCAGGACCATAACCTTTTCGTGGCTGGTGGGCAGAATATCTTCGCCCAGGGTGATCAGTTCTTCGTATAGTTTTTCACCATCCCGCAAACCGGTAAAAACAATTTCGATGTCCACATCCGGCTTTTTTCCAGAAAGGCGGATCAAGTCCCGCGCCATATCGACGATTTTGACGGGTGTGCCCATTCTCAAAATAAAGATTTCGCCGCCCTCTCCCATCGTGCCGGCCTGCAGAATCATCTGCGAGGCTTCGGGTATGGTCATGAAGAAACGGTTCACCTCCGGATGCGTGACGGTCACCGGCCCGCCCTGCTCGATCTGCTGGCGGAAAAAGGGAATAACGGAACCGGACGAACCCACCACGTTGCCAAACCTCACGGCCATAAATTTGGTGCCGTTTCCCTGCTGGCATTGCATAATCAATTCCGTCACCCTTTTGCTGGCGCCCATCACGTTGGTCGGACGAACAGCCTTATCCGTCGAAACCAGAACGAATCGCTCCACGTGATACTGGACGGCCATCTCCATGATCACACGGCTACCGATAATATTATTGTAAACAGCCTGCCAGGGATTTTTTTCCATCATGGGCACATGCTTAAAAGCCGCCGCATGAAACACGACGTCGGGTTTATATTTTGTAAACATGTTATTCATGAGCGTTTTATCCTGCATCCATCCCAAAATGGGTACAATCTGGCGGCCGTAACCGTCTCTTTGTATTTCCATTTGAATATTGAATAGATTGGCCTCGTTCGCATCCAGCAGGATGAGTTTGCGGGGCTGATATTTAATGACCTGCCGGCATAATTCGGAACCAATGGAACCGCCGCAACCTGTAATCAAAATGGTTTTGTCATCAAGATAACCACGGATACTTTTAGTATCGAGATCGACCGGCGACCGCCCCAGCAGATCTTCGTAGCTGATGTCCCGAAGCAGTTTCACACTGACCCGGCCATCAATCAGATCGCCGATGCCGGGCAATATTTTATAAGAGGTCTTGCTTTGTTGACAGATGTCCACAATCCGCCTGATTTGATCACCTCTGGCGGAAGGAACCGCGATAAGGATTTGCTGAATATTTTCATCCTTTAAAATCGCCGGCAGATTATCCAGATTTCCCAATACCGGAATCCCATGAATGGTCCGCTTCTGTTTGCGCGGATCGTCGTCAACAAAGCCAACCACATCATAATGCAGGGTGTTGTTATCCATGATTTCCCGCAATATCTTTTCGCCGGCCTGGCCGGCGCCGATGACTAGAACTCTCTTCCGCTGGGTTTTGTTAACCGGTTGATGACCATTTATCGTGGCACTCATCCGCAATGCATAGAAACTACGGATAACTATGCGGACGCCACCCGTCAGAAAAAAGGTGATAATGCCGTCGGCGACAAAAACACCGCGGGAATATCCCTGAAACTGGTCGGTGAACAGTATAATCAGCATAATGAGCGTCGTTGATAAGAAAATGGCCCGAGCTAAAAGCCAGAAGTCCCGCACGCCGGTGAAACGCCACAAACCTCTGTAAAGCCCGCCGAAAAGGAAGATAATCATTTTCAGGGGCACGATCCAGAAAAGCAG
>CAYGNV010000379.1:0-2262 GCA_964351355.1 uncultured Smithella sp. | reverse complement strand
TTGACGCGCACAAACAATTCCAGAAAAACCTTCGCGCCAAAAAGTTTTTCCATCGACAGACGCGCCTGCGTTCCGATTCTCTTGAGCATGGCGCCTTTTTTGCCGATCATGATCGCTTTTTGCGATTCTTTTTCCACAGAAATCGTCGCGCTGATGCGAATCAGATTTTTTTCCTCGTCTTCCTTGAAAGCGTCAATCGTTACTGCCGACGCATAGGGGATTTCCTGCTGGGTTAAGAGCATAATCTGTTCCCGGATAAACTCTCCCGCAATAAACCGCTCGGTGGCGTCGGTTGCTATGTCGTCCGGGAATAGTTGCGGGCCTTCCGGCAGTGCCTCTTTCAGACAACTCAGCAACTCATCATGTCCGACGCCTTTTAACGCACTGATCGGAAAAATGCCGGCAAAGTTATAAAGCTTGCTGTATTGATCGATCAACGGCAGCAGAGAGGGTTTTTCAACCCGGTCAATTTTGTTGATGGCCAGAAACACCGGTGCTCTGGCCCCGGCCAGCGCCTCGATTAAAAAAAGGTCGTGCGGTCCGATCTTGGCATCGGCTTCGACCATCACCAGGAGCGCATCGGCGTCGCCGATCGTGTCCCGGGCCGCCTGCACCATTGCCCGGTTGAGCGGTGTCTTCGGATTGTGCATTCCGGGTGTGTCCAGGAAGATCAACTGCGCATCGGGAAAGTTTTTAATGCCCGTGATGCGGTTACGGGTGGTTTGCGGCTTATTGGCGACGATGGAAATTTTATCGCCGATAATCGCGTTAAAAAACGTTGATTTGCCCACATTCGGGCGGCCTAGGATGGCGATGAAACCGGATTTAAACACAAACATTCTCCAATGATTAGATGAGTCCCGGGATATCCAAAGAAAAAGATTCCCCTGTTTCGATAAGAAGCGATAGATGTCCCGGAAGGCCTTCGCGAACAGAGTCTATAACGATTTGGGTGTCAGGGTAAAGCTTTATTATCGCTTCGGCATTCTTATTGCCGAGGCCGCGAAAATTGGACAGGTCGCGTTCGGCAACCTCAAAGCGCAATATCCGGGGCTCTCCCGGAATATCGCGCAGCAATTTCAATGTGGCTGAATAAAAAACAGCCGAATAGACCAGGCTGCCAAAAGCCGGATGCATCGGGCCCGCCAGCACGGCGCCTTCTTTACTCATTTCCGGCGTCATCTGCAGGCCGAAGCGGATGATGTGAATGCCAGCAGGCGTAAGCGTTTCCCAGGCGATAAGGCACCAATCCACCGCCTCATCCAAGCTGAGGGGCTGATAGCGTCCTAATCGGTAGTCATCGGCCAGGGGTGTGTCCTTAAAAACAAGTGTTGGATGAATGCGTGCGGTATCCGGTCGAAGTTCGACTACGCGCGCCAGTGTTTCCATGAAACTTTCCCGTGTGTCTCCCGGCAGGCCGGCCATCAGGTGCAGGCCGGTTTGGAAACCGTGAGCTTTGAGCAATTTCATTGCCCGTACCGTGGCCTGGGCATTATGCCCCCGACAGGCTTTGCGAAGAACGTCCTCATGGAATGACTGAGCGCCGATTTCAATGGTTCGAACACCGCTGGCGTGTAAAAAAATCAGTTGGTCGTCGTCAATATAATCCGGTCTTGTGGAAATCCGGATCGAGTCCACCTGGCCTTTTTGAATATAGGTATTAGCCCAGGACAAGAGCCGCTTTTGATAGTCCGGAGTCAGACCCGTAAAGCTGCCTCCGTAAAAGGCGATTTCCACGCTGCGCCGTTTGTCTTTATTCCAGCGCAGATAAGAGGCGACTTCAGCGTCAAAAAAACTTTTGATAACTTCCGGAGCGAAGTTCCCCGCGGCAATTTTCTCATTGCAGAAGGTACAGTGCTGAGGACATCCGCTGTTCATGATAAAGATGGGGATAATCAGCGGTTTTCCCGGTTTATGGGCTTCATGTGCCGTTTGCACTGTGCAGGCTTTCCCAGGCTTTTTGCGCCGCCTGTTTTTGCGCGTCTTTTTTGCTTTTTCCGGAGCCGATTTGTCGAATGTTCGGGCCTACGGTTACTTCGATTTCAAATGTTTTGTCATGATCAGGGCCGCTGGATTCAAGCAGGGTATAAAGCGGCGCGGATTTGTGTTTTTTCTGACATAACTCCTGCAAGGCTGTTTTATAATCGAAGCATTGCGCGTTTAAAGCTTCATCATTCAACAGGGGGCCCATGAGTTTTTTGATAATTGTTTTGGTTTTGCTGAAACTGGAATCGAGATAAATCGCGGCGATGACCGCTTCGA
>CAYGNV010000378.1:0-2271 GCA_964351355.1 uncultured Smithella sp. | reverse complement strand
GGCTCCTTTCCAAGGCCGGTGCGCAGGTCGGCCAGCGCACCCCGGTCTTCCTGCCCTTTCTTGGCAAGGTTGAGCAGATAGCCGATAAATGTCTTTTGTTGGTCGTCCAGGCTCATTTCTTTTTACCTCCTTTTCTGGTCGATTTTGATTTCTGTTTGACAGTTTTGGCCTTCGGCGGCTGCGGCCTCAGATCATTGTCGCTAAAACCTATTGGGGCGCGGGCAACGGCACTGATCGCACGGGCGGTTGTGCCGAGGCAGCGGATGCTCTCTTCAAGCGCTCGCTCCGCTTCTTGCTTTATAGCGTCCCGCCAAGTCCGCGTCGCGATCTGTTGATCGGTGGTTTTCCAATCACCCGCACTCCCCTCCCAATCGTTCGGCAGATTTTCCAGCAGATCAAAAAAATGTTTCTCCAGCCTCGCCCAGTAGGCTGGACGCGGGTCGATATCTTTTACAATTTTGTTTATATCATCCCACTCATTTTTGCTCGGTTCCCGCCCACTCGGGATCCGAATAAATCGTGCAATTCCTGTAGTACGGCTGTGGAGCTCATCCGCGATCTGCTCGGCAATCGGCAAAAGGCCATCAGATTTATTGCAGAGCCTCTCGACTAAGTTAACATCTTCAAGCAGCGCTATAGGTATCGGCAAACGGTCGTGTCGCCAGAGGAGTGATTTGCCTTTGTCAGTTGCGAGGCCCACAACATTTGCACGTGGCTGGGCCGACCTAGAGAGCGTGCCATCCAGGACTAATCTTGCAACGTGGTTCAGACTGGCGGGAGGCTTCCGCGTTGCAGAGTTAAGCGAGAACAACGACTGCGCGTCCCGCCAAGCGGCTTTGTCCTTGCTGAGTTCAATCGGGGAGTACTGATCTGCATCGTTGGCCCGCGAATAGGCCTTCATCGGATCGCCCGCATCTGCGGTTGCCTTCAGTCCGTTTGTAAAAAACATCGAACGCCTGTCCAAGACACGAATGAACCTGCTGAGCGGCACAAACCGCTGTATGGGACCAGCGAAGGCGATCGGCGTTTTCCATGAGTTCTTTGCGGATTTGACGATATTGGAATCCTCCCATGGTGGTAGATCATTTGGATCGATTGGTATGTAAACAAGATTAAACATCAATGTTTGAAATAAGTTCTCCCCTTGAAGCCATAGACAAAGCCCTTTGACACAAGTAGCAAACTGGCAAGGTGACGGGCTAATCACCTGATCGCCAATTTTCCCTCCGGAAGCTACACCTGTGCCCGCGTACGATTGCGCAGCAAGAATCATTCTGGCAATTTGCTTCGGTTCGTATTCTGGACGTTCGGTGCCTACTCTGTGGTCAAACAGTATACGGCCACCTTTGTCCGGGGCTTCGCGAAGGAGCCGCATTAGGCCGTCCGAATTATCCTTTTTGATTTTTCCATCATCTTTATATTCGTTGAGATCAAGCTTAGCGATCTGCATGAATGGGTAGTCGTCATCAAAAAGAAAAAAACGATCATACCACTTGTCTTTGTCCAGATATTCCGTGATTGATTTGTTCCCATTGAATGACCCGCTGGCAAATAACGCCTTCCATTGCCCCATGCCCGTCGGTCCTTGGAATGCCCGATACAAAATCGCCAGAAGCAGCCGGTGGATGGCCACCGTCACAAGGGGCGAGTCATTGCAGATTTCGCGGAGTTCGTGCGCCTTCAGTAATGTATCCTGGATGCCGAATTCCTTGCTACGCCCATCAAGGGTGATGCAGGGAATCCACTCTTCATCAATTAGGTTAAATTCAGCCACGTTTTAGCCCTCCTTAGTCTCAATCACGAGACCCAATTGTTTATCCAAAGTCAGTTTATAGTTACCCAAATACCCCGAGTCCCGCTCATCCAGTCGCAGAAAGCGAGCGTGGCGCAGGTGGGAATTCTTCTTCCACTGCTCAGGCGCTTCGCCATTCTGAAGAAAGGCTTGAAACAGCGATTTGTGGCTCAGTTTGACAGAATTATCCAGCAAGCGGCGAACATCGGAAACCGTTAGGTCAGGGGTCAGAACCGTATCCGCCGGCAACATAACGACAGTAATGGAAGGATCGCCCTCGCGCGTTGCCGCCCGCACCGCCTTATGAACCTGGGGGTCATCGTCATCAAGAAATTGGCTATTGAATTCTTCGACAAGATCAGCGGGATCCTGTGGTCCCGCAACAAGGAGTTGCCGCGCAATGGTTTTCGACGCCAAATATTCCCCCTCCATTGTTTCAAATGCCTGGTCCAGGGCAATCCGCCAGGCCTCATCAGTTT
>CAYGNV010000377.1:0-2285 GCA_964351355.1 uncultured Smithella sp. | reverse complement strand
GAGGTATTTTTGATTGATGCCCTGAATGGTTTCATCATCGACAAACGTGATGCTGATTTCCTTATTTCCGCAATCCATCAATCTCAGGAGCTTCGTCACTTCAGCCCGGATCTTGCGCTTGTCGATTTTAATTCGTTTCTGCTGATTTCCGATTTGAATTTTCATTAGACTCTCTTTTGCCGTTTGTCTCTTTCTCCTTTGGAGATGTTCCCGGATAATCAACACGATGATGGAAGATGCCCGTTAAAATTCGAGTAAATGTCTCCGCAATGGTGTTTAGGTTTTTCAGCGTTAACTCACAATCATCCAGTTGACCATCTGTGTATATCCGTTCTATACGCTCACGTACCAGTGAGCGTATTCTGGCTGGCGTCGGATTGGACAGTGTGCGTGAGGAGGCTTCAATAACGTCTCCCAGCATAACCAGTCCGGCTTCTTTGGTTTGGGGCTTAGGTCCGGGATAACGAAAAGCACTTTCCGTCAGAGAACGAATCGATTCGTCCTTATCTTTCTTCGCTTTATCGTAAAAATAACTGACGAGGCTGGTGCCGTGATGTTCACGGATAATGTTGATAATCGGACGACCGAGTTTGACCTGCAAAGCCAGTTCGTAACCTTCCTTGACATGGGAGATGATAATCAGCGAACTCATTTTCGGCGAGAGTCTGTCGTGACGATTATCGTAGCCGGGTTGATTTTCAATATAGTAATGGGGTTTAGCCAGTTTGCCGATGTCATGATAATAGGCGCTGACCTTGGCCAGCAGCGAATTCGCGCCAATGGCTTCCGCCGCGGCTTCCACCAGCGAGCCGACGATAATACTGTGGTGATATGTGCCGGGCGCTTCGATAATCATTCTCTGGAAAAGTGGTTGATTAAGATTGGCCAGTTCCAGTAACTTAATATACGTAATAAAACCGAAGAGACTTTCAAAAATAGGTGTGATGCCCGCGACCAGAATTCCGGTGATGATGCCGCCGAGGAAACCCATGGCCAGGCGCATGACCAAGTCATTAAGCAAATGACCTGCTAAAAGATTCAGACAAACAATCGCGGCCATATTGATAATGCCGAGAAAAATGCCGACCTTTAAAAAAGTGGAACGCTGGCGGCTGTTGACGATGTGATAGGAAGCGGCAACAGATCCCAAAAACGAGAAAAGTGGGAAAATAAATTTTTCATCGAAAAGAAGGCTGATGAGAAATGCTGTCAGGACGCTGATAATCAAAGCCACGTTGCGATTCACCAGTACGGCAATGATCATGGCGCCGCAGGCAAAGGGTATCGCGAAATAGCAGGCATCAACCGAAATAGAAGGGAAAGCTCTGTTGATGGCAACAGAGATGAAGATTCCCGCCTTGACAAAAAATATCTGCAGAATGGCGACAATGGCAAAGGCGAGAAAGTCCACATTGGAACGGGCTGTTGTTTTCAGCCAGTTTCGGGTGCGCCAGAAATACAGAAGCAATGTGAGAAACAGAGCGGTGCAGAATATCCCCAAAATAACCGTCAGACGCGATATTCTATTATCCACGGCTGTTTTATAAAACGCATCCAGTTTGGCCAACTCCATATAACCGATTTTTTCTCCTTCGCGTACGATCATCTCATTTTTTTGCACCTGGAAGTAAACCGGTTTGACCTCTTCTGTAGCGGACAATATTTTCTTGTCTGTTGCCTCTTTATTAAAGGTGAGGTTGGGTTCAATAAGTTTCTTCAGAAGTGAAAAAGAAAACCGTCGGGCATCGGGCTGATTGCTTTTGAATACGGTGTTCACTTTTTTAGACAATATTGGGTCAATCTCCTTAATATTCAAAACAGACGATACATCCTTTAGATTTTCCTCTACACGCGTGATCACATTAACGATGGTAATTCCTTTTTCCTTTTCGTATTTTTGAAAAGCGATCGAGGTAATTAATGTATTATCGTAGAAAGAGGAAACAATTCTGGACAGTTTTTGTACGAGATCATCGGAAAATTTATTTGCGATAAGAAAAGATAATTCATTCTGTGTCAAAGAAATGCCTAAGGATTTGTCCAGAAATGTTTTATCGCGTTGAAATTCTTGCTGCCCAGCAATCAGCGAAAAAGATTTTTTAATCTTTGTCATAAGGGTAATAGCCATTTCAGCGTCATAATCATAAATCGGTCGCACAGGACCAGAAGCCTCATTCCTTTTTTGCCGTGTGGAGTTGACATCTTCAACCAGAAAATCACGATCCGCCTTGATATTTTCCTGAGCGATCATACCATGGCGGTATTCCGGATTTGAATTAAAGAGC
>CAYGNV010000376.1:0-2298 GCA_964351355.1 uncultured Smithella sp. | reverse complement strand
CGGAGAACAGGTATAGGGAGAATGACAGAAGAAAGCCGGCGTGATCATCGGCGCGGAAGAAATCCAGCGTGCGACAAACCGTTGGGCCGCGGCCATCATTTTTTCGAACTTGGGATTGTCCGGCGTGGCAAAATCAGCGAACCCCTGAGAAACCACGGCGCGCATACCGCAGGATTGCACGGCTTCGGCAATCTGGTTTTCAAAAAAATATCCGTCGCAAAACGTTGTCGTTCCGGAAAGGATCATTTCGGCCATCGCCAGCATGGAGCCGTCGTAAACCATTTTCTTGTTGACGAAGCGCGCCTCCGCCGGAAAGATATGTTTGGTGAGCCAGTCCATCAGCGGCAGATCATCCGCCATACCCCGGAAGCAGACCATTGGCAAATGGGTATGCGTATTGATTAGCCCCGGTAAAACAAGACAGCCGTCCGCATCAATGATTTTTAGGGCCGGGAGGTTGCAGTTTTTATCCACCAAGGCGATGCGGCCATCTTTGATGCCGATGGTGGCGTCTTCAATAATCTCCATTTTTGCGGACATCGTCAGCAGTGTTCCGCCCTGAATGACGATATCAAAATGATCGGATTGCATCGTTTCTTCACTTTCATTTGACCTTGTTTCCCATCGCAAACGAAATAAAGTTTTCAAAGCGATTACGAGGAAAATATGGAGTTCAAGAAAGCCTAAGGCATGCAACAGGGGAATACAAGGAGATGTTATGCGCCAAGTTGAAGAAAAGAGTTTGCTGCTTAATCCTTCGCCTGTTCAACCTTTAGCGTTGCCGTTTTCTTACCCTGGACATTGCAGATCGCGGTCACCTCTAGGATATCATTTACCGCTGCCGGGACCTTGTATGTATAGACAAAGCTTACCTTGCCGGGTTGCGACGTATAATAATCGCTTTTACCGGCGGGTTCGTTATTCTTTTTGATTTCAACCTGTTTGACGTAATGAAAGCTGGTAAAAGACGATTTATGTGTGATGGTTACCGTCAGAGTTTGTGTTTTCATATTATAATTCAAAGCGACATCCTCCGGCGGATCGGCATAGACAGGTTGAGGCAGTAACAGAAAGACGGCCAAGAGACAACTGCAAACAAACGCGGAACCCATAAAATATTTTTTCATAATTCATTCTCCTCCTGGTGTGTTAATGTGTTAATGTTTTAACTTTGTATCTTCCCGTCTTTTTGTTTATGGCTAAGCCGTCAGAATTAGCCGGGGAACTTTGCGTCTAAAAGCTTGCCGCCAATGAGCCCCAGTAAGGCGCCGCAGAGCGAAGCGATGATGGTCAGCAAGAAATAGAGTAAGTGAATTGGAAACGCCAGCAGTTCTGCAAATAAAGCAAGAGCAGCCAAAGCGATGGCTGTGATGAAAAAAACCAGGCTCAGGATGATTTTATTTTTCAGTAAAGGTGTTGTGACTTTTCGAAATCTTAATTTGCCGTCCATAAGACCCGTGGCAATTGCCCCAACCAAAAAGAACGGCAGAAGAACCGACAGAACTTTTATTGTGGAAGACAGGGTTTCCGTGAGGGCCTGCGGAACAAAAAAAGCGAAGAAGGAAAGGAGAGCCAGCGTTAAAGCGAAGGCTTGTGGAAAATGAACCATCACCGGATGGGTATGCAGGTCAAGAATCCTTCGCCTCTTGGGGGATACAGGATGCTTATAAGGCTCAAACATCCTGGCCGGGACACCGCAGGCCGGGCAGACATCCTTGATTTTCCCCTGATCCGTAACAAAGCCGCACGCTTTACATCTCATAAGGTTGGCCATGATATTTTTCCTGTTTACTGAATTTGTGAATATACAATAGTACATTTGCCCGTTAAATGACAATAAAAAAATATATAAACGCTGAAATTACACGATCCCGGCGTTTTCACCTCTTGACAAATCGATCGATATTCTGAATGGGATCATCAGCGGTCTGTTTGATAAGGATATCAATGTTCATGTGGCCCATACGAAAAATTTAAAGCACGGCGATGACTGCTGCGAAGTCATCATCACCAGAAAGTGAACAGAGCCGGACGCATTTAAGGTAATGCAACGCGGGTCTCATCAAGCTAAAAAATTAACGCGGCATGACAGCAAAGTTCAGCAATGCTTTGAGGACGAATGTGTGAGGATCAGATAAATAGAACCGTTGTCCCCTTTTAACACAAGTCGCTGACGGTTCTTGTTGGATTACGCCCATTTCTTTTCATGGCAATAGTTAAGTGTTATGTCCCCCGAATACACACTGATTATGTGGAACTATGAGCGGACCAAATGGGCAGGCGCTCTCACGGGCCATA
>CAYGNV010000375.1:0-2298 GCA_964351355.1 uncultured Smithella sp. | reverse complement strand
GGCAGCGTCATCACGGCGTCACCGACCCAGTTGGTGCCGCGAATCAATATTTTATTGAGGCCTGTTTGCGGCAGTTTTTTGCTGTTTTCCAAAAGCACGTCATTAACCTTTTTGTCTCATCTGGCAGCGTTTGGTCTTCCAGCGCTGATGCAGCCAGAGCCACTGTCCGGGATATTTACGGACATGATTTTCAATAATGCTGTTGTAGTTTTGCGTGTTCGCAAGCACGTCCTGATCGCGGTTGCCGGTCGTGACGGTTTCTACTTGCGGACCGATTTCGGTTATATATCTTCCGTCCGGCATGCGTGTGGTAAAAATCGGTAGCACCGCCGCCCCCGTATGCAAAGCCATGAGAGCAATTCCGGAAGTGGTGCAGGCCGGGCGTCCGAAAAAATCGACAAAAATTCCGTCCTGAACGGAGACGTTCTGATCGATCAATATTTGAATGGCTTCACCCTTTCTTAAAAAACGCAGCGTCGGCCGCATGGCTTTTTCCTTGTGGATGATGGCAATGCCGTGGGCAGCGCGTACATAAGCGATCGCATTTTCCAGAAAAGGACTGTCCATAATGCGGCCCATAAACATCGGCGGTCTAGACAAAATCGCCAGCGCGGCGTTGCCGATTTCCCAGTTGCCGAAATGAGCGGAAAAAAGCAATACGCCCTTACCAGCGCGGCAGGCTTCTTCGTAATATTCCAGACCTCTGACGGATACCCGGCGATGCAGATTGTTTTTGTTGAGATAATAAATATCGGTAAACTCCGCCAGCATCAAGGCAAAGCTGGTGTAGGAGGATTTGGCGATTTTTAAAATTTCCGGGAAAGATTTTTCGGGAAACGCGCGCGTCAGATTATGAACGGCGATCAATTTGTGCTTGAGCGAGAGGTGATAAAGCAAACCGGATAAACCAACAGCAATCAATCGTTTGACGCACAGAGGTACGGCGCGATCCATGGCTTTGGCAATTTTCATTTTCATGTTCATATGTAAAACAGTTTTAAGTTTTAGTGTTACGTTTTAAGTGAAAAAATTCACGCCCATCGCCTTACTACTATCTACCATCCCGCTATTCACTATTCACTATTCACAATCGCCGCTAACCGCTCTACGATAAAATTTTCAAATGACGACAGGGATGGTTTTATTTCCATTTCCATACGCAGGATGCAAACCATTTTTAAGAATTCGGGATAACCGGCAAGCCGCATGGCATCCTTTTCCGTTGTGACTAGATAATCGGCGTGCAGGGTGGTAAATTTATCATTTAATTCCTCCAGATCGTAATCCCTGAAAATATGATGATCGGGGTAAGGATCAAAAGACAGAATTTTTGCATCCGCTTCCAGTAGCGTTTGCTTAAAAGACGCAGGCCGGGCGATGCCGCAAAATGCGCAGATTTTTTTGCCCCGAAGGTCGCCTGGTAACAGGCGGAGATTCTCTGCCTGTCTGGTCATTTCCGTGAATCGGTGAGCGGCGCGAAAAACGGGGATATGCGACGCGCTTGCGATCCGGGTGATATCTTGATTCAAGCGCTCAGTCTCGCCGGCGCGGGTCAAAATAAAACAACTGGCGCGTTTGAGGCCGCCAATTGGTTCGCGAAGCTCGCCCGCCGGTAGAAGATGGCCGTTGCCTAGCGGCTTTTCGGCGTCTAGCAAAACAATATCAATATCCCGAAAGATTTGACGGTGCTGGAAAGCGTCATCACAAATCAGCACATTCGCGCCGAATCGGTCGATGGCCGCCGGACCGGTCAGGCGGCGTTTGGCTCCTGTGACGACCGGAATATCCGGCAGTGACCGGGCGATAAGCAGCGGCTCGTCACCGGCGGTATCCGCTTTGAGCAGAATGTTTTTTCCATCGGAAACGATGTTGACGGGTTGGGCGCTTTTGGCGCCGTAACCGCGACTGATAATTGCCGGCCTCAAACCGTGTCGCTGAAGCATTTTTGCAAGCAGGATGACGCAGGGCGTTTTCCCCGTCCCGCCGACGGTGATGTTGCCGACGCTGATGACCGGGCAGGAAAGTTTGACAGGCTTCAGAATCTGTCGATCGTAGAGCCGGTTGCGCCAATGAACAATCAGCCGATAGAGCAGCGAGAAGAGAAACAGGATTGCTCTTGTCGGACTGATGCGGCGCATTGAATCGTTGTCATCCCAGATCCTTTGCCAATCGATCATTGCTGTTTCCTTCATCTTTGAACTGCAAATTATACAAGCGGTAATATTCGCCTTTTTTATCCATCAGGGCTTCGTGATTGCCTTCTTCCACGATCTCCCCGTTGACCAGGGCAATGATTCG
>CAYGNV010000374.1:0-2303 GCA_964351355.1 uncultured Smithella sp. | reverse complement strand
GCGCCGATGGCGATCATGCCCAGTGCCCCGCAAGTGGGGGTGTGACTGTCGGAGCCGATCAGGGTTCCGCCCGGCTTGCCGAAACGTTCCAGATGGACCTGATGGCAGATACCGTTTCCGGTGCGCGACAGCACCACGCCGAATTTCTGCGCGACGCTCTGCAGATAGCGGTGATCATCCGCGTTTTCAAACCCGATTTGAATCGTGTTATGATCAATGTAGCTGACGGACAGTGACGTTCTTATTTTCGAGACATTCATGGCTTCAAATTGCAAATAGGCCATGGTGCCGGTGGCATCCTGCGTGAGGGTCTGATCAATGCGGATGCCGATTTCCTCGCCGGGCGTAAGATGTCCTGAAACCAGATGACCGGCGAGGATTTTTTCAACGATGTTTTTTCCCATCCACTCTTCCTTGATACAGCTTGATAATCTTTGCAATTCCGCTAATCTTTCGGCAACAGGATAATCGCCATGCGGTGATTCTTCGCGCGTCCTTCTGGGATGGCGTTATTCGCGACCGGCTGATACGAACAGACTGGCGGGTTGTTTTTATATAATAAAATGCCGGGATAATCAACCGGCAAAAGCTGCTTTAAAAGGAACGTTTACGCCCCTTCTTGAAGATTAGTTTTGGGTGATGGCGCAAAGTCAGGCGCCGTCGTTTTCATCCAGACTTTTTCATTCAGGCCTTTTACGCGGACGGCCCGTATAAATCTTTTTTGAAAATAGGGCTGATCCAGATTGTCAATGCGGACAGATTTGCCTTTATAGGAAGCATGAACAAACTCGTTTTTGCCGATGTAAATGCCGACGTGACCAATCGGTTTTTTTGTCCGGAAAAAAACCAAGTCTCCTTCAACCAAGTCATCTCGGTCAACCCGAGCACCGACGGCGTATTGTTCACGGGCTGTGCGCGGAAGCGCGATGTCGAAAAATTCATACATTTTCCGGACAAAGGCGGAACAATCAATTCCTTTAACGGTGACGCCGCCTAATCGATAAGGAGCGCCCAGGAAGCCGGTTGAGATTTTGATAAATAGCTTTCTTTCATCCGCGCTCCCCCACTTGCCTAAAACCTCTCCGCTTGATTTTATTTCACGGGCGTTGTCACCGGATGCATCAGACGATGCCACGTCCTCTTCATCATCTAATAAATCATCCTCTTCATCAACAACAGCCGGAGAGGGTGCAGGATGTTTTGGCTTGGATAAGATAAGATTGCGTCCCGCGCGCATGTTTTTTTGATTAACATTATTCAGTGCGGTAATTTGTTTTGCGGGAATTCCTGTTTTCTTAGAAATAGTGGTAAGGGTATCGCCTTTTCTTACCGTGTAAAAGGATGCGGGTCGAGATTTTGATTTTACAAGAACAGGGGAGGCGGAACTCTTTTGATTGGCGGACAAAATCTGACCGGGTTTTAGTTTGTCATCGGTAAGGTGGTTGCTCTTTTTGATTTCAGCCACGCTGACGCCGAGCTGCTTGGAAACGATGTGAAGGTTGTCACCTTTTTTAACTTTGTATTGATTGGCATAGGCGCCGGTATTAAAACAGAACAACAAAAAAAGAACACATAACCCTGAAAATACTGAAATCCGCCGTTTCCTCATGAAGTACCTCCTTGTTTTGCGGGGGGGTCCCATTTTGTTAACGGTGCACAGATTGCAGCCCAATGCCGCCAAGTGTAAATGTATCAAAGATAATTTACTGCACACAGAAAACGAAGATCAATCTCAAAAACCGTTCCACCAACTTCGTGTGGATTGACATACTAAAAAATACATTGTCTGTCAAATTTATTTTGCATTCTTTTTTAATGCGGTATAGAAAGCGGAAACCGGAAAAAATGGAAATGACCATGATGCGTTACTGGAAAAAAATTATTTTAGGCAGTGTTCTTGCCGTTTTTGCCGTTTTTGTGATCGATATCGGCCGTTATTTTTTCTATCCGAATGTGGCTGATCTTGAGAAGAACCGTCCCGGCAAAACCGCATTTATGGAATATCGGGAAGATGCCTGGACAGCCAAAGGCATCCATAAAAAAATTTCGACATCCTGGACGCCTCTTTCACAAGTATCGCCATATGTCGTGAAGGCTGTGATCATTGCCGAGGATGACAAGTTCTGGTCTCACGAAGGTTTTGATTTTGAAGCGATGCAAAAGGCGCTGGAAAAAGATATTAAAAACAAGAAGTTTAAAGCGGGTGGGAGCACGATATCGCAGCAACTGGCGAAAAATTTGTATCTGACGCCGGCCAAGAATCCAATTCGAAAAATCAAGGAAGCCATCCTGACCTGGCGTAT
>CAYGNV010000373.1:0-2304 GCA_964351355.1 uncultured Smithella sp. | reverse complement strand
GATCATCTCGACAAAGAAATACAAAGCGAAACTGCAAATGATTAAATCGAACGATCCGGCAGGCAATTGCCTTATCGTTTCAACGCCGGAGGACGAGAAGGTTCCGCTGTATCCGGCGCGCTTGCAGGCCTCAAGAAAAAAGGGTTCGTATTCTGCGACAATATCGAGGCCGCGGATGGACGCATCCGGGTGAAGCCGTCCTTTCAAGGCTTCCGTAAAAGCGCCGAAGGCCGAGCCCAGCTCCAAAACATCATGGCACCTCGACAGATCAACCTCATTTAAGGCGTTGAGTCGAATATCTTCTTTGTTGGATGAGAACTGACGAATGAGTGTTTCGATGTGCTGATGCTTTTGAACATTGCGGAACACCTGACGAATCTTTTTCTTGTCGAGAAAATCAGCCATGATCCCTCCGATGATCTTGATGCTTCGCCCTTGTCACTTATGCGCTCATCGCTGTCAGGCCAGTCTTTTGTTGCCTTCTGCTAATTGGGCGAGCCCCTTTTTATCCAGAATTGAAATCGTGCGGGCATCCACTTTGATCAGCTTCTCATCCGTCATACGCTTCAGGATGCGGGAAAGTGTTTCGGGAATAGTGCCCAGAAGGCCGGCCATTTGATTTTTGGATACATCCAGCTCGATGACAGGTTTTGAACCGTTCATTTCATTGAGATAAAGCAGGTAAGCCGCAAAGCGTCCCGGTACTTCCTTAAGCGAAAGATTTTCGACAAGCATCGTGAGCTTGCGCAGGCGCCGGGATAGAAGTGCCAGCATGGACAGCGCCAGCATAGGTTCCCGGCTGATGAGCTCCACAAATTTGTGCTTCGGGAAAAAAAGGACAAGCGTTTCGGCAAGCGCCTGGGCCGAGGCCGGATAATGCTCTCCGGCAAAGACAGCCGCTTCCGCGAAAGGTTCGGGCGCCTCCAGGATGTGAAATATTTGTTCCTTGCCTTCAGACGAGAGTTTAAAAACTTTTACTTTACCGGAAAGGATAATGTAAAAGCCGATGCCCTCGTCGCCTTCCGAAAAAAAGGCTTGCCCCCGCGAATAGTATTTCCTTACAGCGATGGCGCCCAAGGCGGTGCATTGTTTTGGTGAAAGGCCTTCAAACAGAGGAATGCCTGCGATGATTGATGTAATATCCATGAATTATTTTCCTTCCGGCGAAAAATATCACTGAAGCTTGACTTAAGTCAAGGTGCAACTGTCGAAGGTCGGTTAGGATGCATTCAAAATGAGGAAACAAAAAAACTAAAAATAAAAGGAGAATGTTTATGGAAAATTCAGCAATGTTTTGTTACCAGTGCGAGCAGACGGCAAAAGGTGAAGGATGTACGAAGGCGGGTGTATGCGGAAAAGACGCAGATGTGGCCGCGCTTCAGGATGTTCTGGTCTATGTACTTCAAGGTCTTTCCATCGTAGCGGTGGACGCCCGCAAGGCGGGGATTAACGAACCGGGGGCGAATGTCTTTACCGCCAAGGCGCTTTTTTCAACCCTGACCAATGTGGAATTTGATCCGGCGCGTTTTGTCGATCTGATCGGCATCTGTGCAAGCCTGCGTGACGCTTTGAAAGAAAAAGCCAGGAAAGCAGGGGCCGCAATCGATGAAAAAACAGCTGCCGTGAACTTCAAACCGCAATCAACCGCTGCCGGACTGGTTGCACAGGCTGCGATTGCATCAATTAAGGCGGACGCTGCGGCCAATGCGGACATTGAATCGCTCAAGCACATCCTGCTGTTCGGTGTCAAAGGTGTCGCGGCCTACGCGGATCACGCGCAAATTCTGGGTCAGGAAGACGACAAGGTTTACGCCTTTATTCAGGAAGCGCTTGCGGCCATCGCGAGGGAAGACCTGGATTTGAATGGCTGGGTCGGTCTGGTTTTAAAATGCGGCGAAATCAATCTGCGCACCATGGAACTTCTGGATGCCGGAAACACCGGAGCCTTTGGTCATCCCGTGCCGACTTCCGTACCGCTTTACGCCAAAAAGGGGAAGGCCATTCTCATTTCCGGCCACGACCTGAAGGATTTGTCGGAACTGCTTAAACAAATCGAAGGCAAGGGCATCAATATTTACACGCACGGCGAAATGCTGCCCGCCCACGGTTATCCGGAACTCAAAAAGTATCCGCATTTCTACGGCCATTACGGAACAGCCTGGCAGAATCAGGCCAAAGAATTTGCCGAATTCCCCGGCGCGATTCTGATGACGACCAACTGCATCCAGAAACCACGCGATGTCTATAAGGACAACCTCTTTACCTGCGGTCTGGTCGGCTGGCCGGGAGTCGCGCATATTGCTG
>CAYGNV010000372.1:0-2305 GCA_964351355.1 uncultured Smithella sp. | reverse complement strand
GCCGAACAAAATGCCCTGGCGGGAAATACAAACCGCATTTTAGGGAAGTTTGTTCATAAGGTTTTTTTGACGTATGAACAAAGCAAAAAGTCGTTCGCGATGAAAAAAGTTCAGGTGACCGGCAACCCTGTGCGTGCGGCGTTTGCAGCGGGTTTAAGTGAAAACAGGAGAGATAAGCAAGGCCGCCAGATACTGATTTTTGGGGGTTCCCATGGAGCGACGGCCATTAATAAAACCGTGGTGGCCATGTTGCCGCTCATGCAGAAGATGAGAGATAACGTCCGCGTTGTTCATCAGACAGGCGAACGTGATCTGGCGATGGCGAGGCAGGCTTATGAACAATACGGTATTGAGGCCGATGTCCGTCCGTTTATTGTGGACATGGTTTCCGCCTACGCGGCCTCCGAGTTGATTATCTGCCGCGCCGGCGCAACGTCTCTGGCGGAAATTACGGTAGCGGGGAAAGCCTCCATTCTGATTCCCTTTCCGTGGGCGGCTAATGATCATCAAACTCTAAACGCACAGGCGATGGTCGAAGCCGGCGCCGCGGCAATGATTCGGGAGAGCGAACTCACCGCTGAAAAACTATTTTCGCTCGCGGAAAGCTTGCTGGGAGACGAGCAAAAATTACGGGATATGGAAGTAAAATCAAAAAAGTTGAGCAGGCCCGATGCCGCCGCAAAAATTGTCGACGCCTGCCTGCAATTGGTATTGAAGAATAAGCATTAAAGCAAAAAACGAGGAAAAATTAAAATGGGAAAAGATCGAGAAACCGGATTTATGCAGCGCAAAGTCAAGCGCATCCATTTTGTCGGTATCGGCGGCATCGGCATGAGCGGCATCGCTGAAGTCCTGCTGAATCTCGGTTACGGTATCAGTGGTTCGGACGTTCAGATCAACGATACGACGCTGCGCCTGCAACGGCTGGGCGCGCAGGTGGCGCACGGACACGCGGCGGAAAATATCGGCAGCGCAGATGTGGTGGTGACGTCAACCGCCGTGAAGGCGGACAATCCGGAGGTGATTGAAGCGCATCATAAAAATATTCCGGTTATCCCGCGCGCGGAAATGCTGGCGGAACTTCTGAAAATGAAATTTTCCGTCGCAGTTTCCGGCAGCCACGGCAAAACGACCACGACTTCCATGATTTCGACCATTTTGGCTGAGGGCGGTCTGGATCCTACCATGGTGATCGGCGGCAAATTGGCGAGCATCGGCTCCAATGCCCGATTGGGCGACGGTGATATCATCGTTGCGGAAGCGGACGAAAGCGACGGCTCGTTTTTGAAGTTGTCGCCCACCATTGCCGTCGTTACCAATATCGACCGCGAACATCTGGATTATTATCCGGGCATCGAAGAAATTAAGGCGGCCTTTTTAAAATTTGCCAATATTGTTCCTTTCTATGGCTGCATCGTGCTGTGCAATGACAACCAGCATGTGCGCGAGATTGCGGGTGCCATCAAAAGACGGATGATTACATACGGCATTGAGCAGCACGCGGATTACAGCGCTCGCGATATTCAGTATCTGGAATCCAAAACCATCTACCAACTCATTTATAAAGGTGAAAGTCTGGGCGATATCGAATTGATTGTGCCCGGCCTTTTCAATGTCTATAACTCGATGGCGGCAGCGGCGGTGGGACGTGAACTGGGGCTGGATATGGCCACCATCCGCAAGGGTCTCTCCGCTTTCTCCGGTGTGCAGCGCCGCTTGGAGATCAAGGGCACGACAGGCGGGATCACGGTGGTGGATGATTACGGACATCATCCGACGGAAATTATGGCGACGCTTAGCGCAGCCCGGCAAGTGTGGAAAGGCCGGCTGATTGTGGTTTTTCAACCGCACCGCTTTACGCGTACCCGGGCGCTCTTTGATGAATTTACCCGGTCGTTTGGCGACGCGGATATTCTGGTGCTCAACGATATTTATCCGGCTTCTGAAGCGCCGATCCCCGGCATTAATTCCGCAGCCCTTTGGGCGGCCATTAAGGAAAGTGGCCACCCGCGTGTAGAATACATCGGTCAGGCGCAAAACACGCTCGACTTTCTGCAGGCGATTGTACAACCCGGTGATGCGGTCATCACGCTGGGCGCAGGCAGTGTGTATAAGATAGGTGAGGCGTTTCTGGAGCAACTGGCGAAAAAAGGAGAGAAGGGATAATGACGAATGGGCAGGCCATACAGAATGCCTTGGACGGTTTGAACGTCGGCAAAATATGGTTTGACGAGCCCATGTCGCGGCATGCGTCGCTGAAACTGGGTGGCAAGGTTGATGCGCTGGTGATGCCCGAAAGCGAAGA
>CAYGNV010000371.1:0-2310 GCA_964351355.1 uncultured Smithella sp. | reverse complement strand
TCACGCAGAACAATGATGTTGTGTCCGCCAAAATTATGGCGGTGACGTTCGGACACATAGGGAAGCCAGTAAAGATTGGTAGCCAAACCAACAATGTGACCGGCTTTAAGCGCCTGTCTTAGTTCATCCATGCCTTTTTGGGGATCGCGATAAGTCTTGATGACAAAATTCGCGCCCAGCCTTTTGGCTGCCTTGCGAAAGACCGATCCGGGTTTATTGCGAAAAGCAGTGACCTGCAAATGTACAAGTTTTACAAATGGCAGATAACCAAAAAAAATACCGCTGCCGATGCCGAAAATCATCGGCTCGGAAATATCCACGCCCTGATAGCGGAACAAGGCGGATGTAACACCTGTCTCACAATGCGCGGCATGGTGATGGACAAATGGCTTACCATTGGCTGCGAGTTCTGTCGTCATGAAAATACAGCCTCCTTCCTTAACTTGAGCTATTCGGCACGGTTTTTAATTCCTCCAGTGTGACTCTCAGTGCCTTTGAGTAACGACTTAAAACAGATGGTTTAAGTTTGGCAAATATCTCGGGGCGCAAATGCCTCTTGACCCGAAAAACCGCTATCCCCGCTGCCTTGGCCAGCATCCCCGGTTCCATCTGCCGCATTTCCATATAATAACAAATCGGGCTTTTCCGGCCGGCAATCACTGCTTTTCTGATTTCCTCGAGATAGGCGCGATTACCGGAAATAATCAGGGCGACGGATACTTTTTCCGCCCAGGGAGCGTCTGTCTCAAGGACATATTGCCCGTTATCGTTGTGCTTGTAATACTTTTTCGGCAACCCATCATTGAATATTTCATCTTCTAATTCCATAGCCAGCTCCTGCTAATCATATGGCAGAGATACAAAGCACGCTCATGCCTTGAGTTTCCTTACCGCATTATTCAGATCCTTAAAAAGCTGCTCTTCGCGCCCCGCGCAGGTCATCATTAATCCGCCCGCCTTGGCGAATGTCTCTTCCGCCTGACCGCGCTGCTTGACGATGCGCGCGGAAACCACGGCAAACTCGCGCCAGATGTCGCCGATGGACGTCATTTCTTTTGATAATTGCGAAAGTTCAGCGGAGGCGAACAAATCGGCTGCTTCCTGCAGGAAGGCTGCATACATGAAGCGAAACCCCGCGCCACCCGTACCGACCTCTTCCTGCATACGCACGATATTGGCCAGCTGCCGGGAGGCTTCCTTAAAGCCAAGTTTCCCGCCACTCCTGGCGATGCGTTTGGCCAGAAAGCGAATGCCGCGGATGCCGAAAATAGGCAGCGGAATTTTAAGCATCATATTACAGGTGTCTTTCATCCCTTTGATACAGGCTGTGCGTAAATCGGGATGGGCATTGACAGATTCAGGATAATACATGAAACCGCCGGGCTCCAGCGGGCCGCGTGCAAAACGCGCCCGTTCCAGATCTTCCGTCAGGCAGTCCACCGGGTGATCCAGCACCGGGTCGCTGACGCGAAAGCCGTTTTCAATTTCATGCAGGACAATAATGTTGTGCCCGTTGAACTGAAAGCGGAAACGGTTGGGGAAATAGGAAAGCCAGTAAATATTAGTTGTAAGACCCACAATCTGTCCGGTTTTAAGCACGCGGCGCAATTCGTCCATGCCTTTTTGCGGATTGCGAAAACGTTTCGTTACAAATTCTCCACCCAGTCTTTTGGCTGCCTTGCGGAATACCGAACCGGGGTGAGAACGAAACGTGCTGATCGGCAGCCCGACCCATTTGACAAACGGCAGATGCCCGAAAAAAATACCGCTGCCGATACCGAAGATCATGGGCTCGGAGATTTCCAGGCCTTTGTCCCGGAACAACGCCGACGTGACGCCGCTTTCACAATGTGCGGAATGATGATGACTAAATGGCTTGCCGCCGGCTGTTACTTCTGAAATCATTGATGATTGTTTACCTTCCTTTGATTATTGCGGTACGGTTTTTAATTCTCCAGGGGAAACTGCCAGCGCTTTCGCGTACCGGTCCAATACCTCCGGCTTCAATCCGGAGAATATTTCCGGACGGAAATGTCTTTTAACCCGGAATGCGGCAATGCCGGCCGTTTTTGCGAGAATATCCGGGATCATCTGCCGCCGTTCCATGTGATAACAAAGGGGACTTTTAGTGCCCGCAAGCACCGCTTTCCTTGTTTCTTCGAGTTGGGCCGCCAGTTCCTCCACGGCCAGTCCGTTGAAAACCTCCTCGTCGCTCCAGCCGGTGCTGGTCACCACAACATACCTGCCCTCATCATTGAGCGCGTAACAGGCGCGTTTTTCACCCTCGTAATAGGTTATATCCTGTGGCAC
>CAYGNV010000370.1:0-2315 GCA_964351355.1 uncultured Smithella sp. | reverse complement strand
CTGGCGGCGGCTTCTATCGCCGCCATTCTGGAGTCTCGTGGTCTTCATGTGACCAATCAGAAACTGGATCCGTATATTAATGTCGATCCCGGGACGATGAGCCCATTTCAACACGGCGAGGTCTTCGTCACGGATGACGGCGCCGAAACGGATCTGGATTTAGGACACTACGAAAGATTTTCATCCACCCGTATGGGAAAGTGCAACAACCTGACCACCGGGCAAGTTTACTTTTCCGTTATCACCAAGGAAAGACGCGGCGATTATTTGGGCAAGACCGTGCAGGTCATCCCGCATATCACTAACGAAATCAAGGATTTCATCCGCAAGACGGCGGAAGGGTTCGACGTCTCGATTGTGGAAATCGGCGGCACCGTCGGCGATATTGAGAGTCTGCCCTTCCTGGAAGCCATCCGGCAATTCCGCAATGAAGTAGGACGACAAAACGCTATCTTTATTCATCTCACCTGGGTGCCCTTTATCAAAACCGCCGGTGAAGTAAAAACCAAACCTACACAGCACAGCGTCAAGGCGCTCCGGGAAATCGGCATTCAACCGGACATTCTGCTGTGCCGGACGGAGAACTTTCTGACCGAAGACATCAAGTCCAAAATCGCGCTTTTCTGCAATGTGGAAGTCAACTGCGTTTTTACCGCCAAGGATGTCATTTGTATTTATGAAGTGCCGCTGGTTTATCACCACGAAGGACTGGATGCAAAAATCATTGAACTGCTTAACATGTGGACCGGCCAGCCAAAACTGGATGCGTGGGAGAATGTTGTAGAAAAATTTTATTATCCGGCAAAAGAAGTTTGCGTAGGGATCGCGGGCAAATACGTCAACCTTACGGATTCCTATAAGAGCCTGAACGAAGCGTTGGTGCATGGCGGTATTGCCAATAATTGCCGCGTGAAACTGAAATTTGTGGATTCGGAAAAAATAGAACAGGAAGGTGCGGCCAAATATCTATCCGATGTGGACTGTGTGCTGGTGCCTGGCGGTTTCGGCAACCGCGGCATTGAGGGGATGATCCAGGCGGTTCAGTATGCACGGGAAAATAAAATTCCTTATTTCGGCATTTGCCTGGGCATGCAAATGGCCGTTATCGAATACGCGCGTAGCGTCTGCGGTCTTGAAAAAGCCAACAGCTCCGAATTTGATTTAACAACAAAATATCCGGTGATTGATTTGCTGCCCGAACAGCGAGGCGTGAGGGACAAAGGGGCTTCGATGAGGCTGGGCGCCTGGCCCTGTGTCGTTGAAGAAAATTCCTTCGCTTTTGAAGCTTACGACCAAAAAGAAATCTCCGAGCGGCATCGCCACCGCTATGAATTTAACAATGACTTCAAAAAGACACTGACCGATCAAGGGCTGCGCATTACCGGCGCGTCGCCTGACGGCTTGCTGGCTGAGGTTGTTGAAATGAAAGATCACCCATGGTTTCTGGGCTGCCAGTTCCATCCCGAATTTAAATCACGTCCCACAAAGCCCCATCCACTCTTCACGAAGTTCATCGAAGCGGCTCTCAAGCAGTCCGAAAGAAAATAGCAGGCACAAAAATGAAGTCGCTGATCGCCAACATCATTGTTCTATGGCGTATTGAAAGGGATGGTAATTTTATACACGCCGCCCGACAGAACGGTCTGTACCGGAAAGGGTGCTTTCTCATATACTTTTAACATGGCCCTGTTGTTTTCCAAGACATCGGCCTTGAATCCGACAATGCCTTCCTCGCGGGCCACACGTATTAAAAGATTGAAGAGATAGGTTGAAATGCCCATGCTCTGATAGTGTTCATCCACAATAAACGCGGTATCGGCAAAGGAATCTCCCTGTGACCGGACATAACGGGCCTCGCCGATAATTTTTTCAACGCCGGACTCATCAATAATGGCCACAACAGCCATGGTGAAGCGGTAATCCACATTAACATATTCCTGCATCTTTTTATGTGGCATGGTCTTGATCGGGCTGAAATAACGGTAATAAACCGACTGGTCGGAAAACCGGTAAAACAGCCGCCGCATCTCTTCTTCGTCGGACGGCCTGATCGCCCGGAAGCGGACGGTTACGCTGTCTTTGAATTTATGCGAACAGGCGATTTTATCCGGATAAAGATGGCCGGACTCGGCAAAATATATTTGATCAGCGTAGATCATCTTCGTTTCTTTGGCCTGCCTGACCAACGCGGCGCGGTCGTCGGGATGCGCGATTTCAATGAGCGCCTGCGCCCGCTCGCGCAAGGTCTTGCCCATTAAATGGGCCACGCCGTATTCTGTAACAACAACGTCCATGGATTCACGATTGGTAAACTG
>CAYGNV010000369.1:0-2327 GCA_964351355.1 uncultured Smithella sp. | reverse complement strand
CAAGAGCCGCCATGCTGTGCCGGATCATCTGTCTGGCGCGCGGCTATTCCGGGGTTTCAGTCGCGCTGCTTCAGCAGCTGGCTGATTTTTTGAACTGCGGCATTACGCCCGTGGTGCCTTGTGAAGGCTCGGTCGGCGCGTCCGGCGATCTGACGCCGATGTCCTATATTGGCGCGGCTCTGGCGGGCGACCGCGACGTGTTTTATCAGGGTGACGTCTGGCCTGCGGCCCGGGCGATGAAGAAGGCCGGATTAAAACCCTACAAATATCTGCTGAAGGAACCGCTGTCGATGGTGAACGGCACAACGACGATGACGGGGATTGCCGCGCTGAATGTGGATCGGGCCGAACGCATTTTGTCTGCCGCGATCTATGCGACAGCCCTCAGCGTTCACGCGATGAAGGGCAATGCTTATCATTATCATCCGGTTATTTCAGAGGCCAAACCGTTTCCCGGTCAGATGTTTGTCGCGCAAAAGATAACCCGGCTTTTACGGACCAAAGTGTCGGCGCGTCAACTGGAAGACGACGCGCTCGAAACGCTGCAGGATCCCTACTCGCTGCGCTGCGCACCGCAGGTTCTGGGTGTGCTGTCCGACGCGCTTTCCTGGATCAAACAGTGGGTGGAAGTTGAAGCCAACAGCTCCAATGACAATCCGATTTTTGATCCCGCCACGGGACAGATTTTAATGGGCGGTAATTTTTACGGCGGCCATATCGCCTTTGCGATGGACGGGCTCAAAGCCGCGCTGGCGTCGGCTGCGGATATGTGCGACCGCCAGATCATGCTGCTGGTGAATCCGAATCTCAACCGGGGATTGCCGGGCGATCTGGTTCGTCTCAACGGAGGCCAAACCGGCCTGCATCACGGCTTTAAGGCCATGTCGATTTCCTCATCGGCTCTGGCCGCCGAAGCGCTGAAGACCACCATGCCTGCCGCGTCTTTTTCGCGTTCGACTGAATCCCATAACCAGGACAAGGTCAGCATGGGCACTATCGCGGCGCGTGACGCCGAACGGGTTTGCACGCTCACCGAAAGGGTAGTCGCCATTCATCTGCTGTCGGCGGCGCAGGCCTGCGATATCCGGCAAAATGTCAACGTCCGGCCGCTTCTGGCTAAAGCGCTGCAAAAAATTCGATTGGTCAGCGATCCGGTCATTGAAGACCGGCCGCTGGATGAGGATATCGAAAAGATGTGTTTGACGATCCGATATACAGATTTCTACGGGATGAAATAAGGGGTATGGAAAAGAAAACATTTGAAGTGAAAATGAGCGTGCCTTTCTTTGATCTGGATCCCATGCAGATCGTCTGGCACGGCAATTACCTGAATTACTTTGAACTCGCCCGCGCGGCGCTTTTTAAACATTACAGGGTTGATCTCTACGCTTACTATGAAAAGGAAAAGATCATTTTTCCCATTATTCGGACATCGACCAAGCACATTTTCCCGCTGCGCCACCGCGATGAGATAATCATCAAGGCAACGCTTGTGGATGTCAATATTAAGATCGTGGTGGATTTTGAAATACGCAAAGAGGCGGACGGCAGCGTTTGCGCGCGTGGCCGTACGGAACAAGTGGCGGTGAAAACGCCGGAAATGGAAACCCTGTTTAGCATTCCGCAGGATATTCGTAACGGGTTAGGAGCTTAATATGGATGATCTTCTGAAAAAATCTTTTGTTGCTGGTGTGGAACGTGTTGCCGCCTGGTCGGATTTGCTCGACGCGATTAATGTGTTTCCCATAGCGGATGGCGACACAGGCAGGAATCTGGCCATCAGTCTTTCTCCGCTGCATGCGATTGATCGGGACACAGGCTCTGTGGTGAAAAAACTTCTGCTTTCGGCGCGCGGCAATTCCGGTAACATTGCATCCCGTTATTTTTCCGCATTTTATGCCGTTGATTCCTTATCCAGTCTGACGACAGCCGCACAGGAGGGAAACGCCAGAGCCTGGAAGGCGGTCAGTGATCCGTGTCGGGGAACCATGCTTTCCGTCTTTGATGCTCTGGAAGAAATCCTCTGCCGGCAGGGTTTTACACCCGATCAAAAAAGCGCGGATCAGATCATTTTGCGCCTGGAGCAGGCCGTGCACGAGACGTATGACCTGTTGCCGAAATTAAAGGAAGCGGGTGTTATTGATGCAGGGGCGCTAGGGATGTACGTTTTTTTCGAGGGTTTTTTCTATACGCTGGTCGGCTGTCCCCATCATTATCGTCCCGTGACGGACGTATTTAAAGACCGTCTCATGATTTCATCGGCCTTTAGGGAAATTTCAGAGACCGGCTACTGTGTTGACTTTGTGGTTAAAGCAAATGCTTTGTCC
>CAYGNV010000368.1:0-2332 GCA_964351355.1 uncultured Smithella sp. | reverse complement strand
TAATGTCCGTAATGATGCTCTCGGGCCGGATCGTCCCCGTTTCCAACCATTTCATAGCCAGAGCGGGATTGATGAAGTTGGTGCCGATCATTGTCGTTTCACGGGTCACAAAACCCAGCATGTGAACTGCGGCCCGTTCCGTAAATATCCCCTGGACGATAACCGTCCCCTGATAGCGGGCCGAGGCCAGGCAGTCTTTGAGCGTCGCCTCAATACCGACAGCCTCGATGGCCACATCCACACCGCGGCCCTTGGTTAATTCCTTGATCCTTGCCGGGCTCTTGGTTTCTGCGGGATTCCAGACCAGCGTGGCGCCCAGTTCCTCTGCTTTGTTCCTTCGATTTTCCAGAACGTCCGTCATGTAAATTGTTTGGACGCCCATGGCCTTGAGTCCCAGAAGCAGCATGAGCCCTACTGTGCCGGCGCCGGCAATAAAAACGGTGTCCGCAGGCGTGACATGGCCACGGTCAATGGCGTATGCCGCACCCGACAGAGGTTCCAGAACGGCAGCCCGCTTCCAGTCCATGTTGTCGGGTATCTTCAATAAGCGTTCCGTAGGACAGACGATGGCCTCGGCATACGCGCCGGCCATGAGCGTACAAACACGATCGCCGACCTTGTAACCTTCGACGCCCGGGCCGACGGCGACGATATTGCCGCAGGCTTCATGGCCAAAGGGGCTTTCCGGAAACGGGCCATGCAGGTATTCATGCAAATCGGACCCGCAGATGCCGCAATATTTTATTTTGACTTTAACGTCACCGGGACCCGGCGTCGTGTCCGGAACTTCCTCAACCCGAATGTCCCGAATACCGTGGTAAATCGTCTTTTTCATGAAATGTCCCCCTTTCAGCTTGAATGATACTTGTAATCGAAAACGGTACTATGTGTATCACGCACCTCCGAAATCGTCAAGACGGCCATGCACGTCACACATAATGTCCCCCGCTGGCGGGGGGAGGGGTGGATGTCTTGATATAGCTGCGATGTTTTATCGTAGGGCGTGTTTTCCAAACGCGCCGCTTCGGACTGCTCGGGGAGCAGTCCCTACAATGTCCACCTCCGTCACTGCATGACACCTCCGCCCGGAGAATGTGTCGCAATTCACTTTTGTGTCATTTCGAAGCGAAGCGAGAAATCTTGTTTTCAATAAATTCAACACTTTAAGATTCCTCACATACGTTCGGAATGACATTTCTTCTAATTACGACACAGTCTGCAGCGGAGGACAACAGCAATTTTACTATTGCGGCACTGTTTCTGCGTCGGAATTCAAGAGGAATAATGTTTTACTTCTAAAATGTGGAAATCTGAACTGCTTTTGTGTTAGGTTTTATAACTGTAACTCAAACGAAAAGAAAGGGCAAAATCATGAAAACCTATAAAGTAACGGTCCCTCGCGGTACATTTAACATTCGGGATTCTGGAAACCTGGACGGCTTTCCCGTTGTCATGCAGCATGGCTGGCCGGAGAGTTCCTATACCTGGGAGCCCGTGCAGCCTTTCCTCAGTGACAAGCTGAGGATCATTGCCCCGGATCTTCGCGGCCTGGGCGACAGTGAAAGAACCTTGAAACCGGAGTTGTATCAGAAACGAGAGCTGGCCAATGACATCATGGAGGTCGTCGATGCCCTCGGCATCAAAGATTTTTTTCTAGTCGGTCATGACTGGGGCGGTAACATCGTTCAGGAAATGGCTTTTGCCATTCCCGAAAGGATCAAAAAGCTGGTGGTGATGAATTTCCCTATTCTGAGCAACAGCGCGGGGAATATGGAGGCGATGAAAATCATCCAGCGCCAGGGCTCCGTCGCCCTGATGTATCAATATTTCCAGCAGCAAAAAGGCCTGGCGGAAGCCATGATCAAAGGAAACGAAGAGGTCTGGATCCGCTGGTGCTTCGGGAAATCCGGCCGGGACGGAAAAATTCCCGAAGCAACGATTCAGGAATACATCCGTTGCTATAAAATCGAAAACACACCGGCTACCGGCGCCTCTTATTATCGCGCGATGAGATATGACATGAAGCGCTGGCAGGAATTAAGCGGCCGGAAACTGCCCATGCCTTCTCTATATATTTACGGCAATAAGGACATGGTCATCATTCCGGAATATCTGAACCATATCGAGGAGGGCTTCGACCAGATCGAGGTGAAGCAGATCGACGCCGACCATTTTCTCCAGGAGGAAAAGCCGGAGATCGTCGCCAAATTATTGAACGACTTTTTATTATCATCTTAAATGCGAGAGGAGCTTTTATGAACATTAAGGATAAAGTTGTGGTCGTCACCGGAGGCGCATCCGGAATAGGACGCGGCCTTTGCAATCGTTTTGC
>CAYGNV010000367.1:0-2336 GCA_964351355.1 uncultured Smithella sp. | reverse complement strand
TTTCCGGATACATGCTGGAGAGTTCCCTGGAAGCGGGGATCACGTCGATGGGAGGCTCTCCTTATCTGGTCGGTGTGCTGCCCACGCCGGGCATCGCCTTCATCACGCAGAGTATGCGGGCGGACGCCGGCATTGTTATTTCCGCTTCACACAACCCCTTCCAGGATAATGGTCTGAAAATTTTCGGCGGCAACGGTTTTAAGCTGACCGACGAAGAAGAAAACAGCATCGAAGACCTCATCTTGAACAACAAACTCGCCGGTTTGCTGCCGACGTCCGCAGCGATGGGAAAAGCTTTCCGCATTGACGATGTTCACGGCCGCTACATCGTTTTTTTGAAGAACTCCTTCCCGCGCAATCTCTCCATGGAAGGGATGAAGATCGTTTTAGATACCGCCAACGGCGCGACCTACAAAGTGGCGGCGGAAGCATTCATTGAACTGGGCGCGGATGTGGAAGTGATTCACAACAAGCCCGATGGCGTGAACATCAACACCAAATGCGGCTCGCAGCACACGGAGGATCTGCGGAAAAAGGTTGTCGCAAACGGCGCGGCCATCGGCCTGGCCTTTGACGGGGACGGCGACCGCCTGATTGCCGTGGATGAAAAGGGCAGCGAGATCACCGGCGATCAGATTCTCATCATCTGCGCCAATATCTTAAAAAGAGAAGGCAAGCTGAAAAACGATCTGCTGGTCAGCACGGTGATGAGCAACCTGGGCTTAAGGGTCGCGTGCAAGAAATACGGATTTAAACACCATGCCTCCAAAGTGGGAGACCGCTATGTTCTCGAAGACATGCTGAAGATGGGATCCGTTATCGGCGGCGAGGAAGCAGGGCACATGATCTTTCTGGATCATCACACCACCGGCGACGGCATTGTCGCGGCCATGCAGCTGGTTGCCGCAATGGTAAAAGAAGGCAAGCCGCTTTCCAAACTGGCACGCATGATGGATGTCTTCCCGCAGAAACTGATCAACATTGACGTAAAAAGCAAACCGGACATTGATAAAATCCCGAAGCTGGCGGCGGCCATCGCACAGGTCGAAAAAGAACTGGGGGAAGAGGGGCGCGTTTTGGTCCGGTATTCCGGAACCCAGAATATGTGCCGTGTCATGGTGGAAGGACCGTCCGATGCGGTAACGGCGAAATATAGCCAACAACTCGCTGATATCGTGAAAAGCGAAATTGGATAATTTGAGGGAGAATATTAATCATGGGAACAACCGTTATGGTGACGCGGGACTTCGCGCACATGAGTGGAGTTGCCGCAGAACTTGTCATCGAAAAATCAACCGGCATACTCAAGGAAAAAGGCGAGGTTGTTTTGGGACTGGCCACGGGAAATTCTCCCACAGGGCTCTATAGGCATTTTGCCAAAGCGGCCAACGAAGGCCGGTTTGATTCCGGCCGAATCCGCAGCTTCAACCTCGACGAGTATGTCGGCCTGCCGGGCGACAATATTCAGCAACGGGTCATGCACCCCGAAAGCTACGCGTATTTCATGATTCAGGAACTTTTCGGCCATCTGAATAAAAAATTTATTGAAACGCGCGTACCCTGTGGTTCGCTGATTGACCAGAAAATGCTGATCAAGGCATTGAGGGAAAATAAAAACGACTGGGAATTTCAAGGCACCGATGCCGGGAAGTCCATCGCCATTAAAACCAAACCGGCATCAGATTATCTGGCCTGGATCCGCAAGGAAATTCTCGATGGCTACGCCCGGAAAATCAAAGCAGCGGGCGGGATTGATCTTCAGATTATTGGTGTAGGGGGACGCGGTCATGTGGCCTTCCACGAATCGGGTATTCCTTTTAAGGGAAGCAAGGTGATGCTGGTTAAACTCGACGACGACACCATTGCCAACGCTGTTGCCGACGGCCATTTCAGCAAAAAGTCGGATTCGCCGCAGTATGCCATCAGCATGGGGGCCGAACTGGTTTATCAGGCCAAAACCGTCGTTCTTCTGGCCTACGGCCCGAGAAAAACCGAGTCCGTGACCCGTTCACTTCTGGAAGACATAACCCCGGAAATTCCCATTTCGTATGGCCAAAAATACGCCAAACAGGGCGGCGAATTAATTTATGTCCTCGACCGCATCGCGGCCGAAGGTCTTCTGGCAAATCCGAAGGGACTGAAAAACCGGGGAATCGTTTTAAAGAGAGCAGCCTAAGCGCAGCTTTGGACGCCATTAAAAAAATGGCAGAGGAATTTTGGCGTGAAGAATACAAAATTTATTTTCGTCACCGGCGGCGTTTTGTCGTCATTGGGCAAAGGCCTGGCGGCGGCTTCTATCGCCGCCATTCTGGAGTCTCGTGGTCTTCATGTGACCA
>CAYGNV010000366.1:0-2349 GCA_964351355.1 uncultured Smithella sp. | reverse complement strand
TTCGCTAACTACTCGAAACGGCTTATGTTTTGGTGAGCCCTGTCGGGGTCGAACCGACAACCTACTGATTAAGAGTTAGTTTCTCCGATTTCATGTTATTGTATTTACTGTTATTTAAACCTCCAATATCGGCCTTAGGCCAATGGCCTTATTGCGTTAAGTTCGCCCGCACCGCTTTCGGAGCCCTCTGCATTCTCGTTAATTGACCGCGCATTGACGCAAAAGTGATCCGTGGAACTTCCCCCTCTTTCAGGTGCTTCACTTTGTCGTTATACTCTCGCACCTGCTTAATAATTGCCTTATGCTCGTCCGGTCGGCGGTCGCCCAGCGCCCATGCCCTGTACCTCTGGCATATCGATTGCCGCAACTCCGCATAGTGTCCGGATTGACGTTTCCCTTCCCATGTTCTTTCGGACAAGACCGCCTGGCGTGTTGACCGGAAGCCTGCCACCCGCGCCATGGATTCACCGGGCCCCGGTTTGAGCGGCCGCCCCTGCTCGTCCCATACCCTGTTATTTGCCCGTGTCGAAACACCTTCCTGCGATTCCCGATAGGCCTTAATCGGATTTGCGAGTCCCGTTGGCAGGACGTTTTCAACCGCTTTGCTGTATTGTCCGCGGGCAAGTGCCGTCCCGCCAGTCGTCATGGAATCAATTACGCCGCCGATTGCGCCTGTCAGTTCTAACATGTTTTTGGGAATGCCAACGCCGATAGACAAGGATCCGGATATGTCAACGCCTGCCGCTCCGGTCAAGCCATGCCGCCCGACTTTTTCCGCTGTGTCGCCAAGATGTTCGCGGATGATATCCCATACCCACTTTTCCGGATCCCGGTCCTCTCCGAACAGCGACCGGAGAATGAACCCGGCAAAAGCGAAAATCTGATCCTTAAACGGCAGCGCAGCGCCGCCCGCAACAACAATCGGAGAAAGGAAGGCGTACATTGCGGCTTTGACATTGTGCCGCTTCGCGCCCACGTCGTAAAGCATTTGCAGATAGTTATGCGAGAACTTGGAATAAATGTAGAGCATTTGCCCGATCCTTGCCGCCGGATTCGTGCCCTGTGCCCACATAGGCAGCGTTGACCGACCATAGACGCCGTGCGCACGGTCAGCCGATTCTTTCGCCGCCTCCGCTGCCGTGGCGTGATCCTTGCCCTGTTTTCTGGCAAGCCGGTATGCCGCCAGCATCGTCGTGCCTCTATTCCACTGTTCGGACTTCCCGAACACATACATAGACGCATCCATGAGCGTTCCCCATACTTTCGAGTGGGTTTGCTCCATCGTGCCGAGAGCGTCACGGGTATATTGCGCGTCATCCCAGCCTTTGCGATGCACTTCCTCAAGAAAGGCCTGTTCGTCAGCATTTGCCAGCTTTTTGCCGGCCATCATCGCCCCGTAATCTTTTCCGGCGCGGCCTAGCGCATCCAGAACACGGAACATCGAGCCCTTCCCGCCCATCGCATACTGATGAATAGACGCCGGGGCTGTCGTGACAATCGCCGTCAGGTTGACGGCCATCGAACGGAGATTGAAGCCCAAGAATTTCATTGTAGCAATGGACTTTGCTATGCCGATAACCCGGTCGGACGCATCAAGATTGCGCAGCTGCTCTTTTAGATAATTCTGCGCGACCTGATATTCCTTTGCTTCTTTCACCGGGTCAATCCCTCCGACGAGCTTACCCTTCACGCGCTCCCCGAGCAGTTCCTTTGACGCCATGCGGGCCACGCGGGCCTTTGCCGTGCCGGATGCAATTTGATTCGTGTAGAGGACATGACGGCGAATAGGATCCTCGATATAGCCTTTTACCACGCGCCCCTCTTTTCGATTCATCATGTGCGACCGGAAGCCACGCGCCCGGATTTCATCGGCTACCACGCGCAAAACTTCCTCGTTGAATTGCGCGGTCAGAGCCGGACCGAAACCGTCCTGCAGGGATAGCCGGTCAAGAGCCGTGTCGATCAGCTTAGCCGTTGCTACCGCGTTCGTGTCCTGATAAATATCTTCGGGCAACTTCTCCACACGGTTTACGCTATAAACCTTCCAGCCTTCCCGCTCCAACTTTTTAGCCAGCCGCTGAGCCGATAATTCCGTCCCGCGATGGTCCCGATACCATGTCCGATCTGTTTCCTTGCCACCTGGGCCTTCTTTGTAAGCCTGAACTTTCCATTCTCCGCGCTCACGCAGGCGCGGCGCGTAGAAACCCCGCCATTGTTCCATTTGCGCCAGTGCTCCTTTGAGCGTGTCTTTCATCTGATCAAGGTCGGGAGACACACCTTTATCGGCTGCCTCCGCGATAATCTCCGCGATCATCTTGCGCATTTCACGGGTTTGAATATCCAGCGCCT
>CAYGNV010000365.1:0-2351 GCA_964351355.1 uncultured Smithella sp. | reverse complement strand
CAGGCTGCTTCGCTCATTTACAGGTATCGACTCACTTCGGCAGGTCTGCGGCAAGGAAAATATAAAAGCCCGGAAGAAGATTTATGAATTCCTTGAATTTGCAGTTAAAGAACAGATGATCCATGCTATTTAAAACGTCTCACAAACAGTAAACCGGAAAATCCGACGCAAAGCAGGCCGCCCACAGACCAGGCGCCGATGCCGATGGCGGTGGGAACCAGATAGAGGGTGGCGGCGCCTACGGCCGGACCGATAAACAGGCCCACCCCGATCATCGCTTCATGGAGACCGGCATTGGAACCCTGATTCTCTGTCACGTTCATGGAATAGTAGAGGGATGAGTAATAGATGAGTCCAATTGACAGGCCGAAGCCAACTTGCGCGACCAAAAGCAATCCAATCGATGGCGCCATGAGAATTCCGAAAAAGCAGATGATCATCAGCAGAAAAGACCCCACCAGCCACCGAAAACGGTAATGCCAACCCGTCCATCGCCAGAAGGCCGCAAAAGCAACCAGCCTGGCAAACATCCAGAGGGAACAGACGATCCCCGCCATGCCCGTTGAAAGGGAAAGTTTTTCCGCGATGGAGGGAATCAACGGGATGATGGTGTTGATCGCTACATAAGAAAAAGGGTTGGTGATCCAGGCCATCCGCAAGAACCTTTGGGCGTCAGCTTCGCAGACCGCTGGGGTGAGCGTCTCCTCATGACATGGACTATCTTTTTCTTTTTTCAGCAATCTTGCGGCGCATGGCACTATGGCAAGCTCGACCGCTGTAAGCCCAAGGGGAAGCCAGAACAAGCTGGCCATGCCCAATTTCTCAATCAAGATACCCGCCGTGAAGTATCCTACGGCAGCGCCTGCAGCCCAGGTGACATTATAGATGCCGACCATCTTCGCAAGCTTCGCGCCAGACCTCTCACTGATCAGCGTTTCCAGCGCCGGCCAGATAAAACAAACCCCCACAGTCCACAAACAAAACACCATGATTTGCGCAGTCGCGGTAATAAATACCATGCCCAGGGTAAGCGACAAAATGATGCCGCAGCAGCCTATGTAAATCATCCGGATGCACCCATAGCGCTGGGCCAATTTGCCGCCCTGCCAGGCTGCGATAATATAGACAAAGCCGCCGAGTGCCGCCGTCAGCAGATTCTCCACCTCACCGAAACCGAATGTGCTCCTAAGGTAAAAAAAGAGGAAATTGGAATAGTAAACGGCGGCGTAACAATTGATTAACTCGATGAGATAAAGTAAGACCTTTGCCGGACTGATCATTATCAACTTTCAAAAAAAATTAGGACAGCAGATTTTGAGCACAATTTACCCTGACCTCTATTTCCTACCCCAAAGCCGTAGGAACAGTTTAACGCGGTTATTTCTTCAGGTTGCGGAAATTTGGTTTTCGCTTCTCCATGAATGCCATCATAGCCTCGATACTTGCCGGGCCGCCGGCCAGTCTGTCCATGGCCTCCTGCTCAACCTTCAGGGCAGTTTCGATACCCGCTTTATGCGCCATTTTGAGGCACCTTTTCGTTTCCAGCAAGGAAGTCAAGGGCCACTGCGCTATTTCAGCGGCTTTCGTCATCGCGTTTTGCAAAAGCTCGTCATCCTTGAACTTGCGGGAGGCTATTCCCGTTTCCAGAGCCTTATCGGCGTCAATCCATTCCGTGGTAAAAAGGAGCTCCGCCGCGCGCTGCGGCCCGATGAGCGCCTGTAACATATAACTGCTGGCGAACTCAGGCGCCATGCCAAGGCTATTGAAGGGCAAACGCATGCGCAGACTTTCGCCGACATAGAGCACATCGCTATGGAACAAAATGGTCGCGCCGCCTCCGACGGCAACCCCTTTGGCCGCGCCAACAAGCGGTTTATCAAAGTCAACGACCGCACGTTCCGTAATTCTATAAGCCTGCAGGGCGCCGGGAACTCCGGCATCCCTCAAGTCCTGTCCCGCCGAGAAATCACTGCCCGCACCTGTGATGACGACCACATTAACGTCATCGTTTATACGGGCGGCATCCAGCTCTGCGGCAAAAGCCGTCCACTGTTCGACGTTGAACGAGTTCTTCTTCTCGGGGCGGTTCAATGTCAATAACAGGATACCATCATTTAACTCCTTTAAAACCGTATTGCTCATCATCATACCTCTCTTTTGCCTATGAATTCCAGGAGCTTTTGCCCCGGTAGTTATGCAAATCGCGATCAACATAAAATATTAGCCGAATGCAGGGGTCATAATACTTAACTCAATATTTTAATCAAGATAATTAAGCGCCCTCGATATTTCCACTTTGAATAGAATAGCCGGGCGGGCATCATTCGCCCGACCGGCTATTTGTTCCCGTG
>CAYGNV010000364.1:0-2383 GCA_964351355.1 uncultured Smithella sp. | reverse complement strand
CATCGAGCTGAACCCGAATCTTGCAGAGGCCTATTATGTCCGGGGAAATGCCCGCTATAGCCTTGGCGACTTCGATCGGGCAATACAGGATCTTGACAAAACAATCGAGCTGAGCCCTGACCATGCAATTGCCTACTATAGAAGAGGGTTGGCCTATGATAAGCTTAGCAATTCCAGACAGTCGGTTGAGAATTATAAAATATCGGCAAAACTAGGATTTAAAGCGGCACAAGACATTTTAAAGGCAAAGGGGATTGCGTGGTGAGCCGACCCTGCTTCAACCTGCCCTTTTATCTGCGCTGCGGAGGCAGAGTATCGGAAATGACTTCAGCATGAAGCGCTCTTCTTCCCGATTTTTCGTTCTTTTTTCTTTCAAACGAGTAACCTCTTGCATTATTTTGACAGGCTGCTCACACCAGTAATATTCCCATCGTTGTCGATATCGATATTGTGCGCTGCGGGCATTTTAGACAGGCCGGGCATACGCATGATCTCGCCGGTGATGGGAATTAGAAAGCCGGCCCCTGAGGCGATCTTGATTTCACGGACGGTGACGATGAAATCCCTGGGCAGTCCCAAAAGGATAGGGTTATCCGAAAGGGACTGTTGTGTTTTGGCAATGCAGATTGGGAGTTTATCGTAACCGAACTTCTTGATGAGATCAAGATTTCGCCTGGCCAGCGGTTGGTAATCAATGGAGACGGCGCCGTATATTTCGCTGGCAATCGTAAATATTTTATCTTCAACAGGCTGATCCCAGTCATAGATGGGGCGATAATTACCGGATGTTTCGGCGATGATCAGGGCCGTCTTTTCCGCAAGCTCGATTCCACCCTCGCCTCCCCGTCTAAAAATATCCGCCGGGGCGATGTTCATCCCTTCGTTTTCCGCGGCTTCCACAACCGCTTTGATTTCTTCGTTGGTATCGGATGGAAAGCGGTTTAAAGCAATGATGCATGGAACATGGAACTTGTCTATATTTTCATAGTGTTTGCGGAGATTGGCCATTCCCAGCATGGCCGCGCGGGGGTTGGGTTCGCCCAGGTCTTCACGGGCAATCCCTGCATGATATTTCAACGCCCGGACAGTGGCAACTAAAACAACAATCCGGGGATTCAAGTTGCCATAGGGCGCGACAATATCGAAATACTTCTCCGCGCCGAGGTCAAAGCCAAACCCGGCCTCGGTCACAACATAATCCGCCAGGCGCAGCGCCAGGTCCGTGCCTATAATACTGTTTGTGCCCTGAGCAATATTGGCAAATGGTCCGCCGTGAATAATAGCCGGTACGCCTTCCGTTGTCTGGACCAGATTGGGCAGCAGAGCGTATTTCAACAGCGCCGTCATAGCGCCTTCCACTTTCAAATCGCCGGCAATAACCGGTTTGTCGTCATAGGTAAAGCCAACCAATGTTTTTCTGATCTTGTCTTTTAACTCTTCATAAGAACGCGAAAGACAGAGGATTGCCATAATTTCGCTGGACGGGACAATATCAAATCCGGTTTCGCGGGGAACGCCGTTGGTGGAACCACCCAAGCCGATGACGATATCCCGAAGTGAGCGGTCGTTCATGTCCATGACCCTGCGCCAGGTGATTTTGCGCGGATCAATATTTAAGGGATTGCCGTGAAAAATGGAATTGTCCACAATGGCGGAAAGCAGATTATGGGCGCTCTCCACGGCCGGAAAGTCATTGGTGAAATGAAGATTGATGTCATCGACCGGATGGACGCAGGAAAGTCCGCCACCCGTTGCGCCGCCTTTCATGCCGAAAACCGGCCCAAGAGATGGTTCGCGTAAAGCAGCGATCGTTGACTTGCCTAGTTTGGTCAGGGCCTGGGCCAGTCCAATGGAGACGGTTGTCTTCCCTTCTCCGGCAGGGGTGGGTGTCATAGCCGACACCAAAATCAGGGCGCTGTTTTTCCGGCGCTCAAATCGCCGTATCGCCTCCAGACGAACTTTGGCCTTGTAACGACCATATAACTCCAGATCATTTTCCGTAAGACCGATCGATGAAGCGATTTCAACAATGGGCTTCATCTTCTTATCAGTATATTCTTCTTTTTTTGATTTTCCCATTTTTGTTTTGCCTATGATGCTACTTGCTAATCACAGCATCAAACCGGATATCAATATTATCTTCTTCACTAATGCGGGTCAGATCATGCTTGAGATCGCTGATCTTAACGGTTGGCGGTAAGGAAAAATAGCAGGTCATTTGAAACACATTAGCACCCGTGACGGGATTATGATCAACATTGGTTGAAATATCGTCTATATTAATATTTTTTTGCTGAAGGCATTTACAGATCTTATGGATAATGCCCGGATGGTCGATAGACGTGGCAATCAGTTTGTAGGGTATGGACGGCAATGCCTCTTT
>CAYGNV010000363.1:0-2388 GCA_964351355.1 uncultured Smithella sp. | reverse complement strand
CATGAAACCACAAAATGACCTAAAATAAGGGCAAAAATCATGAACTTGGGTTATCAATCAATGCAGCAGCGGGAATCAACCACCTCGCAGCAAGCTGCGGAGAATTAACGCTCGTCCCGCAGCAGCGGGATTAAAAGGAGAAAGCGGTTCATGGCCAGGGACTATCTCATTCTGATTGCCAAAGGCATGGGCATGGGCGCAGCCAACGTCATTCCGGGCGTTTCAGGAGGCACCATCGCGCTCATCACGGGCATCTTTCAAAGACTCATCGACAGCATCAAATCCTTCAACATCAACGCCCTTAAATTGATATTGAAAAGCAGATGGAAAGATTTTGCCCGCCATACCGATCTTTATTTCCTGATCGCGGTATTTCTGGGCGCGGCCATCAGCATTCTTTCTCTGGCCAACCTGCTGCGCTTCCTCTTTGACCATTATCCCGTCTTTATCTGGTCTTATTTTTTCGGACTCATTCTGGCCTCCGTATTTTTTGTCGGCAAAACGATTCAGACGTGGAACATCCCTGTCATCCTGACTTTTATTCTCGGCACAGGCGTTGCCGCAGCCATTTCTCTTTTGAGCCCCGCAACGCAAAACGATTCCTTCGGCTATCTGATTATCTGCGGGGTAGTGGGGATCTGCAGCATGATTCTGCCTGGCCTGTCCGGCTCCTTTGTACTCATTTTGATGGGCAATTACGAACTGGTGGTGATTGACGCGGTGAGCGAATTAAACTTCCGCATTCTGATTCCCGTAGCGATAGGCGCGGTCGTCGGGCTGATGGCCTTTTCGCATTTTCTGTCCTGGATTTTTAAAAAATTCCGGGATGAGACCATCTCGACGCTGACCGGATTCATCCTGGGTTCGCTTTTGATCCTGTGGCCGTGGAAAACCGCCATCCTCCGCCTGGATGCAAGCGGACATCCTGTCATTCGCAGCGGCAAGAAGCTGATCGAGGGTTATTCCATGCATATTCCCGATTTGAACGCGCAGCTCTTTTGGGCCGTCCTCATTCTGCTGGCCGGAATTCTGACCATCTGGATCACGGAAAAACTGGCCGGCAGCAAAGACTGATTCGCCTATCTACATGCCTGCGGAACATTTCAATGCGTCGATGCGGTCATCCAGCGGGGGATGGCTCATGAACAGCAGCTTCAGGCCGTGCTTCGACGGTTTGCCGCTGATGCCGAAAGCGGACATCTGCTCCGGCAGGGGTCTGCTGCTGTCATATTTTGATTGACATCCAGTGGCATCCTCTTGTAGCATCCACACACAAAAAAACCAACAGGGATGGTGAGAAGCGATGAAGGGTGAAAAGGTACTCTGTGCAGATTGCTATTTTCAGACGATTCTCGATACTGTGCTGCTTGGGGTGCTGGTTACGGATTCCAAAGGCTATCTGATCTATATCAACAATATGGCCCGATCTCTGATTGGTTTTAAAGACGATATCCAGACCAAAAAAGTGCATTATGCGGAAATCGATTATGCCTCCTGGTTGAATTTCAGAAAAATCATCGAGACCAAGGAACCTCAGATCGGGATTCCGGTCATGAGTTTTTCCAAGCCGATGCTGGCCAATCGTTCACCCATAACCAAAAACGGCGAGGTTGTCGGGATCATCAGTGTTTTTCATGAACTCGACAAGTATGAAAACATATCCGAATATCTTCAGAAATACAAAAATTTGACGAAACAACTGGAAGCTATCCTCGATTCCTCCTATGACGGCATTTTCATAACCGATAGCAAGGGGGTCGGCATCCGTTCCAATGCCGCTTATGAACGGATTACGGGGGTTGATTCCTCCGAATTCATCGGCAGAAACATGCAGGAATTGGAACAGGAGGGACAGATCAACCAGAGCGCCACCTTGAAAGTCCTGCAATCGAAGAGAACGGAAACAATCACCCAGAGAAGCAGAACCGGCAAAGTGGTTTTAGCGACGGGCAATCCAATCTTCAACGATCAGGGTGAGATCAGTATGGTGCTTACCAATCTTCGCGACATGACCGATCTTAACAGGCTTAGCCTCCAGCTGCAGCAATCCGAGGAAATCAATTTCGAATATAAAAAAAGGCTTCAAGAATTTCAGCGCGCCTCCCGATCAGAAAAAACGGACGTGGTGACTGCTTCCGAAGCCATGAAGCATGTCTATCAGACAGCACAGTGCGTCTGCAACACCGATACTCCCGTTTTTATCCATGGTGAAACCGGCGTGGGAAAAGATCTCATCGCTCAGGAGATTCACAATCTGTCGGAGCGTTCATCGACCGGGATCCTCGTCAAGATTAATTGCGGCGCCATTCCGGAGACACTTTTGGAAAGCGAGCTTTTTGGCTATGCAGCGGGAGCCTTTACCGGAGCGAATGGTCGCGGCAAGCCCGG
>CAYGNV010000362.1:0-2413 GCA_964351355.1 uncultured Smithella sp. | reverse complement strand
CCTGTTATCCCTATGGGATAAAATGGATTTTAAAAGGAATAGACTATATGGTCTTGGTAAGTAAGATTGCTTTCCCTGTTTTTAATGTCCCTATGAATTGGGAAATGGAATAACCCACCCGAATAAATGAACCCGAATAAATGACTTTACAAATGGGTTTAAATCAGTAAACTACCCCATAGATTATATACCGTAAACCCAAAAAACAATAACATACCCAGGAGGTGGACTGCGATGGAACAAAAACAAATAGCCAAAAAAATGATAGAATTCAACAAAACGTCTTTTGACAACAGTTTCAGCTCGATGTCGGCCCTGCAGGATCAAACCGAAAAGCTGGCGCTTAGTTTTCTGGATAAAGCGGCCTGGTTTCCGGAAGAAGGGAAAAAAGCGATTAATGACTGGGTCATAAGCTGCAAGAAAGGCCGTGAAGATTTTAAAGCCGCCGCTGATGAAAGTTATAAAAAAGTTACCGACTACTTTACCGAAACAGCAGAAAAGCCGCAAACAACAAAAAAGAAGAAATAAGAGAATATAACGATTTTAAGAAGGGTAATCTTAGAGGATTTGCGCTTAACGTTTCAGATGCGGCTGGAGCGTGTTTTCCAGTATCTGCCTTTGTTCTTCAAAATCATGATTGTCTTTGATCGGAGGCAATTTCATCAGCGGACAGAAAGTTACGGTAACGCGGGCAAACGGTTTGGGCACCATGTATTTATCCCAGCTCCCCGCATACCACGCGCGGTCGGCCGTAACATAGACGGGCGAGATGGCGGCATCCGCCCCGGAAGCGAGCGCGATGGCGCCTGCTTTGACCTCACCGGCAGGTCCGCGCGGACCGTCCAGCAGATGACCCGCTATACAACCCTGCTTTAACCGAGCGATCATTTCTTTCAAGGCTGGCCCCCCGTTGCGCGACGATGACCCTCTGACCGGAAAAACACGCGCCGCCTCGGCTACGCGCGCCACGATATCCCCATCCGTGCTTTTGGAAATCATGACACAGGTGGGATATTTCCTATAACGGAGAAACAGCCTCAGTCCAACAAAAAACTGCTGATGCCAGCAGCCAACCAGAACTCTGCCCCCCTGCTCCAGATGATTGATCCACTCGGCGTCATTAATCACTTTCAGACGAAAAGTCATTGAATAGATCAGAGCCAGATAATAAATTATGCTTCCACCCAATCTAACGGTTGCAACCTTGCGCAATTTTTTAAACATCCTCGACTCCTTCATTCACGGGGTAAAATAATCATGGATGACGTTTCCACGCAAGGACGAATTATGAATTAATCCCAAGTTGCTATCAAAGAATAAGCTTTGACAAGGTACAATAAGTGGTTGGTTTATGGTTTGGAAGCTGCTTTTGTTTTTGCTTTCGCTTCAACTTTTGCTTTTTCTTTTTCTTCTTTTAGTTTTCGTGCTTTTTCTTCTTTGTCAAGCCGTGTCTTCGTTTCCGCAATATATGCTTCTACCTTCAAATCCAGACCCACACCGGCATAATCGCGGGCGATGGCTTCAAAACGTTTCAGAGCGGCATCATACTTTTTCTGTTTGAAATAAAAATTACCCACATAAAACTCATGCTCAGCAAGTTTCGCTTTGCAGTCCCGAATCATTTTTTCGGCCAGGATGGCAAATTTGCTTTGCGGAAAACGGGCAACCAGCTTTTCAAACTCTCTTCTGGCTTTGATGGTTTCCGTCTGGTCCCGGTCAATCGCTTCAATTTGCATGTAGTGGCACATCCCCGTTTGATAAAACGCATAGGGGACATTTTCATTCGTTGGATAAAACGTTATAAAATCACGATAGGCTATTTCCGCCTCCCCGTATCCTTTAGCACTGTAAAAAGAATCCGCGATGCCCAGTTCGGCTAAGATGGCCAGTTCGTGAAGTGGATATTCTTCCTTGAGGCGGACATAGAATCCCCTCGCTTTTTTATAGCTGCCGTTCTGATATTCAGCTGTGCCGCGCGAATAAAGGGCTTCCGGCGTAGATCTGACCGGTTCGTTCTTACGAAAAAAGTCAAAAATATTCCCTTTCAACAGGCTCGCTTTGTCAAATGAGCAACCACTGCAAATGAGAAGAAAGGCTAAAATGATGCTGATGTTTTTTAACTTCACAAGAATTCCTGTCCAAAATTTAATAGACTATCATGTTATTCCCGTTTATGGGTCAGAACGGGTGTCACAGGCTTTTATTAATAAACGCTTCGATTTTCTCTTTCGGCGCAAGACCGATGAGGGTGTCCGACACTTTCCCATCTTTAAATATGATCAAGGTCGGAATACTGCGAACACCGTACGCCGCCGCCGACTTCTGAGAATCGTCAACATTCAGTTTCATGACTTTAATTTTGTCTTGATACTGAGCGGCAATCTCTTCCACAAGCGGTCCGATGGCCTTGCAC
>CAYGNV010000361.1:0-2434 GCA_964351355.1 uncultured Smithella sp. | reverse complement strand
CGATGATCCGCACCAAGGGCGAGGCGGGCACGGGCAATGTTGTAGAAGCTGTCCGCCACATGAGAACCATGAACCGCGAAATTCGTCAACTGGCACAAATGCCTGTGGAGGAGGTGACCGGATTTGCCAAGAATAACGGCATGCCTTATGAACTGGCGCTGAAAGTCAAAGAGTTGGGACGCCTGCCGGTGGTTAACTTTGCCGCAGGAGGCATTGCAACGCCGGCCGACGCGGCACTGATGATGCAATTGGGATGCGACGGTGTTTTTGTCGGCTCCGGTATTTTCAAATCAGCCGATCCGGCCCTGCGTGCCAGAGCAATCGTCAAAGCAACTGCGTATTTCAATGATCCGCAAAAGGTACTGGAAGCATCCATAGGTCTGGGCGAGGCCATGCCGGGTTTGGAAATCGGACAGATTCCGCCGGAGCAGATTCTTGCCAAGCGAGGCTGGTAAAAATTGTATGTCTTTGCATTTGGTCAGACATAAGCCGGATTTGATAGGGGTTCTAGACCTGCAAGGCGGCGTCCATGAACATCTGGAACACCTGGAAAGATTGGGCATTCCCTACAAGCGAGTCAAGCAGGCGGAGGATTTTACCAATCTGGCGGGACTGATCATTCCCGGCGGCGAAAGCACCTGTCTGGCCAGGCTGCTGAATATTTTTGAACTGAAAGATGTTATCATTCAACATCACCGCCGGGGCATGAATATCTGGGGTACCTGTGCGGGCGCCATTTTGCTGGCCAACAAAGTTGTTGGTGAACAAACTTGTCTGGGTCTGATTGATATTGAAATCCAGCGTAACGGCTTCGGCAGTCAGCTGGACAGTTTCAAAAGTGAAGCCGTCATCGAAGCTGTGTCTGATGAGCCGATCCCTTTAACGTTTATCCGCGCGCCGAAAATTGTTCGTGCAGGAAAAGATGTTAATGTTCTGCTTCGAATTGACGATTATATCGCTGCGACGGAAAGTGACAGTATCCTGGCCACTGTTTTTCATCCGGAATTAACCGCTTGTCTGGCGCTACACCGGCATTTTGCTTTGAAGTGCGGACTGAATCCGGCAGCAAAAACTCCTTCAGCCGTCCATAAAAACTGGGAGAACTCAAGCTGGATGAAGCTGGCACGCATTGCCTCGTAGCTGATTTTATTAATGGATTGCGAATTATCCGGCGCCAAAGGGACGTAAAAAATAGTTTTAAAATTATACGATATTGACATGTCTTTGATTTCCATCATTGAAAATGCTTTTTTTGCCAACGGTCGCTACTGGGGCAGCCTCAATTCGTCTCTTTACAGTTGCGGCTCGATACGGGCCATGAAAACGGGTATTGAATCCGCCGATCTCAACATGGCATGGAATGAAAAACCACTGATGCCGGGCGACAACAAAGCGATTCAGAATATCAAAAAAGATTTTCAGCAAGCTGGTTTACCTTTCTGGTGGTGGGTGTTCCCAAATTCACAATCGCCAGCCACAATCGATATGTTGAAAGCGGAAGGTTTTTCGTTTGTCGAGAGCATTCCGTCCATGCTTGCAGATTTAACCGGGCTTTCCGGAGAAGAAGCCCGTGATTCGGCTGTCTCCATAACCCGCGTGAGCAATAAAGAAGAGCTGAATCTGTGGGAAGAAGTTTCTTTTTCCGGCTTTAATTTTCCTTATAAAACAAAAGAACAGTATCATCGGTTCTTTAACACTTTCAACCTCCGTGCCGACGCGCCGCAGAAATTCTTTCTGGCCTGCCTCAACGGGATACCGACCGCGACCTCGTTATTATTTATGGACGGAAATGCCGGCAGTATCTATTTTATCACGACGCTGGCGGAGCAGAGAAAAAAGGGCATCGGCCTGGAATTAACAACAGCAACAATGCGTTTCGCCAAAATGGCCGGCGCCCGCTTTGCCGCACTTCAATCATCGCCCGATGGCCTGCGTGTTTACCAGCAGGCCGGATTTAAAGAATATTGCCGGGTGGATGTATATAGCCTGAACGTCGCATAATTTTCACAAAATTGTTACAAAATTGGTTTGCTCCTTGCATTGTTATTCTCAAATGGAAAGAAATTAGTTGCTATTAGAACAATTTTGTTACAAAATACTTTAAGGTTTTTTAGGCTTGGTATGAGCAAAGTTTTGAAAAGGGCATGTGACGAGGACAATACCAAATTGAGCGATCACAGTTATGAAGAGCTAGCGGCTCTGCACACGATTTCTAAAATTCTCGCGCAGCCGGGAGATTTGCGCGATCAACTGGAGCAAATCCTCAACGAAATGAGTTCGCGTCTGGGGATGCAGCGCGGCATGATTTCACTTCTAAATCGCGACAAACAGGAAGCCTGGCTGGATATCGCCCATGATGTCAATATAGACGGCCTGGATGTCACCTACAAACCGGGCGAAGGCATTACAGGAAAAGTGGCGGAAACGGGTCGCC